>NZ_BAAHXK010000008.1:0-132656 GCF_054656915.1 Methylothermus subterraneus | reverse complement strand
TAAGTAAGAGGCGCTACTGACTTACTCAGTGCTAAAATCCCCGGGTTGAAACCCGGGGATTTTTTTGCCCAAAGTCAAGCTAAAACTGGTTGACTGCTCGCTTTTTGCAAGCAAGTGGGGTGGGTTTTGTTGGTAGTCGCTTTTGACGCATCCGAGAATTCGTACAGCCTTTGATTTTTCCAGTTCGCAAACAAGCTGTCGTCGAAACTGCGATTCTGGTCGATCGCGTATTCGTAAGCTTTCCGGAACAGGACCGCGGTCCTAAAAGCATGAAACTCCTCGTCAGCGGTTACTGTTTTAATATTTCCGACCTGAAAGGTTTTATTGCGTGGTTTACCGTCTTTGATCCAAAACACCGTATAGCAAAGATAGCTTTTGTCTTTGCGCTTGTCGTATTTGATCGTGCGCGAAACCCCTGTGATTCCTGTGGAAACTTTATTGCATGGGGTTTTCATGAAGCGCGTCCGGCTGCCTTTCAAAACGACGAGCATTTGATCGCGCCACTGGATAGCGGCTTTGAGGGATTTTTTCTTGCCGCCCCAGAGTTTGTGCGAGAAGTATCGGCTGTACTCGACACCGCGGCGGACGATGCGTACTTGAAAGCCGAAAGAGTCGGGTTCGGTGATGTGTTTGTGTACTGCCATATCCCTCCAACCTGAAATGATTATTGTTGTTTTCGATAGGGAACAGAAGGCGTAGCCGCCCTCCTAGCAGGCTAATCTTACAAAGCTTTTGTGAATGTTACAAAAACGTAAAGAGCCTTGTTTCCTGAGCAGCCTTTCTCGCTGAGAGCAATTCAGAGCAATTTAGTGTAAAATTAGCCCTGCTGTTTTCCCATGCTTAAGACAATTCTAGGCTAGCATTAGGAGGGACTCCATGAGTGTATTAGTAGGCAAAAAAGCGCCCGATTTTACGGTGCCGGCGGTTTTGGCTGATGGCCAGATCGTAGACGCGTTCAATTTCTCCGCAGCTACCAAAGGCAAATACGCCGTCTTGGTGTTTTATCCTTTAGATTTCACTTTCGTCTGCCCGACCGAGCTCATCGCCTTGGACCATCGAGTGGAGGAGTTCGCCAAGCGTAACGTTGAGGTGATTGCGGTATCTATCGATTCGCAATTCACCCACAATGCGTGGCGCAACACGCCGGTGGAAAAAGGCGGGATCGGCCCTGTCCGGTATACTTTGGCGGCCGATATCGGCCATCAAGTCGTGCGGGCCTATGATGTAGAGGCGGAGGGAGTCTGCGTAGCTTACCGCGCTAGCTTCCTGATCGATAAAGAAGGCATTGTGCGCCATCAGGTAGTCAACGATCTGCCGCTCGGGCGCAACATGGACGAGTTGATCCGGATGGTCGATGCGCTGCAGTTCTTTGAAAAGCACGGCGAGGTGTGTCCGGCCAATTGGAAGCCAGGCCAGGAAGGGATGAAGCCAAGCCCCGAAGGGGTGGCGCGCTTTTTGGAAGCGCACGCCAAGGAACTTTGATCCGTTTCCCATTGGCCAAGCTGTCAGGCCATCTGGCCTGACAGCTTTTTTATTAGGTCAAGGAGCCTTGCTCGCTGCACTAGCCATCCAACGTTTGCGAATGAACCAGACGACCAAAACCGCTAACGCATAGCCGGCAAGTTCCACAGTCAAGATTAAAACGTTAAATTGACTTAGGTGGTGGAAAGTGGCGCTGACCGGCTTGATTACCAGAAACCACCATAGAAATACGACCACGTAGTAAGCCACGACGCTGTTCGCTACCCACAGAAAGGGTTTGGGATCGTGGATTTGAATGGCCGTCCGATAGAACCAGATCGCAATGGCGACCGCGACAAGTCCACCTATCATGCGCTAACCTCCTCTCGGCTTTTGGTTGTTAATAGCAATCAGACATTGGCTGCTACATCATAAAGCTTATGCTCGCCGGTTTAAAATTGCCTAAATTATCCTAGATGATTTCACCTAAAGCTTTCCAATCAACCTTGTTGGCATGGTACGACCGATTTGGGCGTAAAGACCTGCCTTGGCAACGGCCTCGCACACCGTATCGGGTTTGGGTATCGGAAATCATGCTTCAGCAAACCCAAGTGCGCACCGTCATTCCTTATTTTCAAAAGTTTATGGAGGCATTCCCCACACTCCAGGCGTTGGCAGAGGCACGCTTAGACTTGGTTCTCGAGCATTGGGCGGGATTGGGCTACTATGCGCGAGCTCGAAATCTGCATCGGGCGGCCAAAATATTGATGGCCGAGTATGGGGGTGAAATTCCTGCCGACTTAGAAGCGCTGCTGCGTTTGCCTGGGATCGGCCGTTCCACCGCGGGAGCGATTTTGAGCCTTGGCTTCGACCAACCGGCGCCGATTTTGGACGGCAACGTCAAGCGTTTATGGAGCCGCTTGCACGGCCTGAAAGAGCGGTTGGATACGGCCTCTGCCGAACGGCGGCTGTGGGCTTTGAGTGTCCATTATTTGCCGCGGGAACGCAACGCCGATTACACTCAGGCCCTTATGGATTTTGGCGCCAAGATATGCACGCGCACCCACCCGCGCTGCCTAGAGTGCGTGTTGCAAGACGCGTGTCTGGCGCATCGGTCCGGTTGGGTAGCCGAGCTTCCGGTTGCCCGGGCGCGTCAAAAGCCGGTCAAATTCAGCTATTGGCTGCTCCTGCGCGATGAAGACGGTCGCATTTATCTAGAGCAGCGGCCTCCCGTTGGAATCTGGGCCGGACTTTGGGCGCCTCCGCAGTGGGACTCGCGGGAAGCGCTGGAAGCGCAATGCCAAAACTTAAGCATCCGGCCGGAAACCTTAACCTGGCTACCTGCTCGAGAGCACGGGTTCAGCCATTATCTGCTTTGCTACACGCCTGCCCTGGCTCAGCTCGTAAAACCTTTGCCCATGCTCCACGACCGCCCTGCCTGCTGGCTTAAACCAAAAACGTCCTCTCAACTTGCGCTGCCGGCACCGGTTAAGCGCTTGCTCGCCGAGCTGGCTTGACGGCACGAGTCTTCGTCGGCAGCGAAGAGCTGTGCCAAAGTCACGTTTAAACTCTGGTTGAGGCTCTCTTCGACGGGGGCAAGCCAGGGTTTGAGCGGACCTGCAGCGTAGGCAGGAGGCAACACGTAGGCGTGGCTGCGATAAAGCTCCAATAATGTGCAAAGGTGCAAATCGCGGCGTAAAAGCCAACGGTTTTCTTCGCCGCGCGCGATCCAGCCGTTACGGCGCAGAACCCCCAAGACTTTATCTAGATCCACCGGGCTAAGTTCAGGCAGCCGGCGCGCGAGATCCGCCTCGTCCAAAAGTTGATCGGTTTGCTGACCCTGAAAGATCCACTTAAGTACCGTGTAAGCCAAGACCAAATCGTGCTCGGGAGCCTTAGGCCCTATTTGGGGGGCAACGTAACGAAACGCGTGCAGGCAGTAGGTGAATTGGGCACCGATTAAGGTGACCAGCCAAGACAGATAGAGCCAGACCAAAAAGATCGGCGCCGCCGCAAAGGCTCCGTAGACGGCTTCGTAAGTGGGAAATCGGGTGATATAAAAAGCAAATCCGGCTTTGGCCGCCTCAAATAGGGCGGCACTTAAGAACCCGCCCCACGCGGCCAACTTGAGCTTGACACGAGCGTTGGGAACCAGTTGGTAGAGCAGAGTAAAAGCCGCATTCTCCAGCAAGAATGGGATGAATCTAAAAATCAGGCCAAGTCCTTGAGGTTCTGTATCGGTCGCAAGATGCGCGCTGGCGATCCAGCGCGAGGTGATTGCAATCCCGGCACCTATCAGTAGCGGCCCCAAGGTCAATACCGCCCAGTACACCAACAGGCGACGGTGAAGGGCACGATACGGCGGGGCGCGCCAGATTTCGTTGAGCGAAGTCTCAATGGTGATCATCAGCATTAAGGCGGTCAGGACCAAAAACAAGATTCCAAGACCGGTGAGCTTTTTGGCCTGGTCGGCGAAGGTGCGCACGTATTCCTGAATCGTCTCTTGGGCCGCCGGCACGAGATGCTCGAACACCAGGTTTAAGAGTTGATTGCTCGTCTCCTGAAACGCTGGAAAAGCGGCAAAGATTCCCAACGACAGCGCAAGCAGCGGCACCAGCGCCAGCAAGGTGGTGTAGGAGAGCGCTGCAGCGTTGTCGGTGCAGTGGCTTTCGCGAAAGCGGCGCCAGAAATATTCTAAAAACGCAACACCAAGCGTCAAGCGCGCTTTGAATTTGCCCCGCCTTTTAAGGTTCAACATGTCTTGGTCAACAAATCTTAACCAAACGGTCACGTCCGCGTTATCTAGAGAGCTTATTTTTCAGGAGGCTGAAAACTCAAAGGTGACCTAAGATGCGGCTGCTGCAATCGATACTCTACTACGACCAGAATTTTTTTGTTTGGGTGTTACGGCGAAAACACTACGCTCGGCTGGTAGCCATAAGTTATTGGCTTTCCAAAACCGGCGACGGAGTTTGGTATGCGATCTTAGGGATAACGCTTTACTGGTTGGAGCCTGCTCAAGGCCCCAAGTTTCTGGCGAGCGGGATCGCCGCGTTTGCTTTGGAACGGCCGCTTTACTTGGTGCTTAAAAACAGCTTCAGGCGCGGCCGGCCGCAGACTCAGGGGTTCCCTAGCCATATCGTTCCCGCCGACGAATTTAGTTTCCCCTCCGGCCATACCTCGGCGGCGTTTCTGGTCGCGGTCTTGGCTACCTGGTTTTATCCCCATACCGCCTTATGGGCGTTCGGATGGGCAAGCTCGGTTGGGATGGCGCGAATCTTTCTCGGAGTCCATTACCCAGCCGATGTGGTGGTTGGGGCCTTGATGGGCAGCGCCTGCGCCTTGGCTGGAATCCGATTCGTGGCGCTGTGAGAATCCTCTACGGCGTCCAAGGAACCGGCAACGGTCACTTGACCCGTGCCCGCATTATGGCAAAAGCCTTGGCCGCAGCCGGTATCCAAGTCCAATATTTGTTTTCCGGACGCCCAAAGGAAGGCTTTTTCGACATGGAAGCCTTTGGGGATTTCTGGTGGTATCCGGGCCTAACTTTTGCCACCGAAAACGGTCGAGTAAGCTATCTTAAAACTTTGGGCAAAATTCCAGACGCGCTGCCTTTCTTGCGGGCCTTGCGGGAGCTGGATCTGACCTCATTCGACTTGGTCCTGACCGATTTTGAGCCGATCACCGCTTGGGCTGCGATCCTCAATCACAAACCCCTCGTCGGTCTGGGCCATCAGTACGCTTTTCGATACAGAATCCCCAAGTGCCGGGGTGGGTGGATCGCCCGCGCGCTCCTACGCTGGTACGCACCGGCAACCCTTCATCTTGGGCTGCACTGGCACCCGTTTGGGCAACCGGTTCTGCCGCCCCTGGTGGAAAAGCCACCGCTCGCCGACCCCGATCCAAACCGGATTTTGGTGTATTTGCCGTTTGAATCTTTGGCTGCCGTGTGTGAACTGCTCGATCGGTTTCCAGAATATCAATTCGAGGTTTACAGCGGCGAGATAAAGATTCCTCAGAACCTCCGTCATATTCAGCTAAACCCCTTATCGTGCCAAAGTTTTCAAGAGTCTTTGGCGAGCTGCAGCGGGGTTCTGTGCAACGCGGGCTTTGAGCTGATCTCGGAGGCGCTGGCTGCCGGTAAAAAAATTTTGGTCAAGCCGCTGGCAGGCCAGTGGGAGCAATGCTGTAACGCCAAAGCTTTAGTTCAGCTTGGCTGGGGCAGAGCGATGGCGGGCCTGGATGTCGATCGCGTAGCCGATTGGCTCGCGCATTCTAAAGCCGTACAGGTGGCCTATCCTGAGGTGGCCACTGAAATTGCGGCGTGGTTAAAGGGTGGCGAGTTGCAAGTCACCCCGGCCTGGATACAGGCCATCTGGTCTAAAGCGGACTTTAGCGGGAAAGGGTATTCTTAGCCAAACGGGCTGGCCGAAGCGATGGGCTTTATGGTACTATTTGCGCCGTTTTTGCAAAGATTGCCATCCACAGGTTATGGCCAAAGAAGACGTCATCGAAATGGAGGGCACGGTGATTGAAACCTTGCCTAATACCATGTTTCGAGTGCGGCTGGATAACGGGCACGTGATCACCGCGCACATTTCGGGCAAGATGCGAAAGCACTATATCCGCATTTTGACCGGAGATCGGGTCAAAGTAGAGATGACCCCTTACGACTTAAGCAAAGGCCGGATCACCTTTCGCCTCAAATAGTTTCCTTCAGGCCGGCGCCACCGGCTTTTTCTCCTCGACCGAAAACTTAAGCTCGCCGTTCTGGACGTAGAACCTCACGTGCCCACCCTCGACCAAGCGGCCGAACAGTAGATCTTCCGCCAGCGGCTTTTTAACGTACTCTTGGATCACCCGCGCCATTGGCCGCGCGCCCATGGTCGGATCGTAGCCGCGCTCGGCGAGCCACTCCCGCGCCTGGGGGGTGAGCTGGATGGTCACGCCGCGCTCGGCGAGCTGAGATTCCAGTTCGAAGATGAACTTATCCACCACCTGTGCGATGATCTGGCGGTTGAGGGGGCGGAACTGGATGATCGCATCGAGCCGGTTGCGAAATTCCGGAGTAAAGGTTTTTTCTATCGCTTTCAGGCTGTCGGATCGGTGATCTTGAGAGGTAAATCCGATCGATGCCCGGCTGGCCTCCATCGCCCCAGCGTTGGTGGTCATCACCAGGATGATGTTGCGGAAATCCGCTTTACGCCCGTTGTTGTCGGTCAGCGTGCCGTGATCCATTACCTGGAGCAACAGGTTGAACACGTCCGGATGGGCTTTTTCGATTTCGTCCAGGAGCAGCACCGCATGCGGGTGCTTGTTGACTTCCTCGGTGAGCAAGCCGCCCTGGTCATAGCCCACGTACCCAGGCGGTGCGCCGATCAACCGCGAGACGGTGTGCCGCTCCATGTATTCGGACATATCGAAACGGATCAGTTCCACTCCAAGCAACCTGGCTAGCTGGCGGGTGACCTCGGTTTTTCCGACCCCGGTGGGACCGGCAAACAGGAAGCAGCCGATGGGCTTGGATTCGGTGCGCAGGCCAGCGCGCGCCAGCTTGATCGCCGAAGCGAGCGCCTCGATCGCTTCGTCCTGGCCGTACACCAGCATCTTTAAGTTCTTTTCCAGATCCTTAAGCTTTTCCTTGTCGTTGGCCGAGACCGTCTTGGGCGGAATCCGGGCGATCTTGGCGACGATGTATTCGATTTCCTCGGTATCGATCACGGCCTTGCGCTGATCCTCGCGCAGCAGCCTCTGTCTGGCTCCTGCCTCGTCGATGACGTCGATGGCTTTGTCGGGCAGGTGGCGGTCGGTGATGTAACGGGCCGAAAGCTCAGCGGCGGCTTTGAGCGCCTCTTCGGTGTACTTGACCTGGTGGTGCTCTTCAAAACGCGATTTTAACCCTTTGAGGATCTCAAAGGTCTCGGCCACGCTCGGTTCGTGCACGTCGATCTTTTGAAAGCGCCGTGCTAACGCCCGATCCTTTTCGAAGATGCCGCGGTATTCCTGGTATGTGGTCGAACCGATGCAGCGCAGCTCCCCGGAGGCCAACATCGGTTTGATCAGGTTGGAGGCGTCCATGACGCCCCCGGAGGCCGAGCCGGCACCAATGATGGTATGGATTTCGTCGATGAACAGGATCGCTTCGGGTTGCCGCTTGAGCTGGGCAAGAAGAGATTTCAAGCGTTTTTCGAAGTCGCCGCGGTACTTGGTGCCGGCCACCAGCGCCCCCAGATCAAGGGCGTAGATCACCGCGTTCTTGAGAACGTCGGGGACGTCTTCCTCGACGATTTTCTTAGCCAGCCCCTCGGCGATGGCGGTCTTGCCGACCCCCGCCTCACCCACCAGCAAAGGGTTGTTCTTACGCCGCCGGCACAAGACCTGGATCGTGCGCTCGATCTCCGCCTCGCGGCCGATCAGCGGGTCGATGCGACCGGCGCGGGCCGCTTCGTTGAGGTTGGTGGCGTACTTTTCCAAGGGATCGGCATGGCCCGTCTGGGAGTCTTCGCCTACGTCGCCCATATCCTGGGAAGAAGCGTTGGTTCTTGAATCGTCTTTGGCCTTAGAGATGCCGTGCGCAATAAAATTCACCACATCCAAGCGCGTGATGTCTTGTTTGTGCAGCAAGTAGACCGCATGGGAATCCTGCTCGCTGAAGATAGCGACCAAAATGTTGGCGCCGGTGACTTCTTTTTTGCCTGAAGATTGAACGTGGAACACCGCCCGCTGCAGCACGCGCTGAAAGCCTAAGGTGGGTTGGGTTTCCCGGTTGATTCCCGGGGGGAGCAAAGGCGTGGTCTCGTCCAGAAACTGCACCAGTTCTCGGCGCAGTTGTTCTAGATTGCCGCCGCATGCTTTGAGCACTTCCGCAGCTGAGGGGTTGTCCAGCATCGCCAGCAGCAAGTGTTCCACGGTGATGTATTCGTGGCGTTTGTCGTGGGCGTATTTGAACGCCGCGTTTAGAGAGTATTCCAATTCTTTGCTCAGCATAGCGGCACTCTTTTAGCTCTTCAGTTTACGCTTCTTCCATGGTACACAATAAAGGGTGCTGATGGCGCCTGGAATATTCATTGACCTGCTGCACTTTGGTTTCGGCCACGTCCCTAGAAAACACCCCGCACACCCCAACCCCGCGGGTGTGCACGTGCAGCATGACCTGGGTGGCCTTGTCTTCACTCATGCCAAAAAACCGCATTAAAACCTCCACGACGAAATCCATGGGGGTGAAGTCGTCGTTGAGCAAAATGACTTTATACAGCGGCGGCTGCTTGAGTTTGGGTCTTGCCTCTTGGACCGCTACCCCGGTGCCGCTGTCGCCGGTTTGTTCGTCATTATATTGCGACATCTAGCGCTCCACGAAGCTGTTTGGATTCCATGAAGAATCTTGCCATTCGACCGTTTTCCCAGCCACAGGTTCAACTTTCCTCGCCTCCTGGGCGCACGTGGCGCAGGTAGGACTCGATTTGGATTCCCTGCGGCCGCTGCTTGAGCGGCAGAATCCACATCTCGTACATCGACACGATCCACATGAATACGAACGACATCGCCATCCCAGCCCCTCCTGCGATCACCAGCCAGGCAAAATGCGGCGAAAGCTTGGTCAACCACCACGAAGCGATGTCCGTTAACTGGAAAACGAACGGCATCGCCACCGCCACCGCCTTCAAAGGCTCAGGCGCACCGGTGGCGAAACAAAAAATGATACCGATGAACATGAAAATGAAGGCGATGCCGAACAAGTGCACGTGGGTGACTCGGATCAGCGACTGGATTGTTGCGCCGGTGTCGGTCACGGCGCGCTTTTGTAACTCTTCGAAACGGGTGAAATCGGGCTGGGGAGAGTTGGGATTGTGGCACTGCACACAGCGGTTTTCGATGATGGGCCGGATCGTCTTTTCATACTCTGCGCGCGAGGCCCCGTCGCGCACCCATTGTACGATCTGAAACCGCTCCTCGGGCGGGGCAAAGGGCTGCATCGGGCCGTTGAGCATGGTTTCCAACTTGGATCCCGAACGGTTGCCATAGTAGCTGTAAACGATGTCTTCGATCGACAGACCAAACTTGCCGTCGGCTAAGCCGTGAGTGAAAAGAATCTGCAGCAAGGCGACGAAATACCCGACCGCGATGATGACTAAATAAGAGGAAAACAAAACCTTAGCAGACAAGGGCAAGTTTTTTAACTCGTAAGACATCGCGTGTTCTAGGGTGGTTTTTATAAGAAAAACAATTATTTTCCTTAAGCCTCTGTTTTGGCAAGATCCACGCGGCGCAAATCCAGTAAAATTGCCAGGCAGATCTTAGCGAAAGAGCGAGTATGGTTTGGAAACCCAACGTGACCGTGGCGGCGGTGATCGAACAGGCGGGGCGCTATTTATTGGTCGAAGAGCAAATCGATGGTCGGCGGGTCTTGAATCAACCCGCAGGTCACTTAGAAGAAGGCGAGTCGCTGCCGCAGGCGGTGGTGCGGGAGGTGCTGGAAGAGACGGGCTGGTGCTTTGAACCGGAAGCGTTGCTTACGGTCCAACTGTACCGAGTTCCAGCTACGGCGCTGACTTTTTTGCGCTTTGCGTTCACCGGACGAATTCATCACCGCGATCCCAATCGCCCTTTAGACGCGAGTATTTTAGCGACTCATTGGCTAAGTCGAGCGGAAATCGAAGCACGGCGGGAAAATCTAAGAAGCCCTTTGGTTCTAGAGTCAATTGCCGCTTACGAGAGCGGCTATAGGTACCCTTTGGATATTTTGCAAGCGCTCTGAAGGATGAAAATCCTAGTGGGTCTATCCGGTGGGGTCGACTCCTCGGTGGCTGCCCTCAAGCTTTTAGAGCAAGGGCATGAAGTGGCCGGCTTGTTTATGAAAAACTGGGACGAGGACGACGGCACCGAATACTGCACCGCCCTGCGTGATCTGGAGGATGCCCAGAAGGTCTGCGAGCGCCTCGGCATTAAGTTGTACACGGTGAGTTTCGCCGCCGAGTATTGGGAGTTAGTATTTAGCCAGTTTCTCGCCGAACACCAAGCCGGCCGCACTCCCAATCCCGACATCCTGTGCAACAAGCACATCAAGTTTAAGGCGTTTTTGGATTATGCCCTGGATTTGGGCTTTGAGGGCATCGCCACCGGCCACTACGCCCGGGTTCGTAGGCGTTATGGCCGGTTCGAGCTGTTGCGCGGCTGCGATCCTAATAAGGATCAGAGCTATTTTCTTTACGCCATCGGCCAAGAGGCGCTTTCCCGGACCTGGTTTCCCGTAGGGGAGCTTTATAAATCCGAGGTGCGCACCATCGCCGCCCGCGCCGGCTTTCCCAATCATGCCAAGAAAGACAGCACCGGCATTTGCTTTATCGGCGAGCGCAAATTTCGCGAGTTTCTCATGCGTTATCTGCCGCCTTGTCCAGGCCCTATTGTCACCCCGGAAGGGGAGGTGATCGGCACGCATCAAGGGCTGATGTATTACACCCTAGGCCAGCGCCAGGGCCTTGGGATCGGCGGCCGCGCTGAGGCTAAAGATCTGCCTTGGTACGTGGTGGGCAAAGATTTGGAGCGCAACTTGTTGCTCGTCGCCCAAGGCCACGATCATCCCTTGTTGTTCCACACTGCCCTGGAAGCGGGAAAAGTAGAGTGGCTGGTCGAGCCTTGGGAGGGCGTTTTTCGCTGCTCTGCCAAGATCCGTTACCGCCACCTTGACCAGCCTTGCCGGGTGGAAGTGCTTGGCCCTGGCCGCTGCCGAGTGGTGTTCGACAGGCCGCAGCGCGCTATCACTCCGGGGCAGTCGGTGGTATTTTATGCCGACGAATTGGTCTTGGGCGGCGGGGTGATCGAAACGATCGCACCTTGATTTAACCGGAGATGATTTATGTATTCCCCGATGACGGCGATCTCGCCTATCGATGGCCGGTATGCCGAGCAAAACGAGATTCTGCGTCCGATCTTTAGCGAATACGGCCTGATCCGCTACCGGGTCCAGGTGGAAGTCCATTGGCTCAAGGCGCTGGCTGAAGAACCTAAGATCGCGGAGGTTCCGGCCTTGTCCCCGCAGGCTAAACGCTTTTTGGAGGAGATTATTACCGGCTTTAACCAGGCCGATGCCCTGCGGATCAAGGAAATTGAGCGCACGATCAATCACGACGTCAAGGCGGTGGAGTATTTTCTCAAGGAAAAGGTCGCCGCGCTGCCGGAATTGGCCAAGGTCTGCGAATTTATCCATTTCGCTTGCACCTCCGAGGACGTCAACAACCTGGCTTACGGTCTGATGCTCAAGGAAGGGCGCGATCTGGCGCTTTTGCCTTTGGTCGATGAGGTCGTCCAGGCGATCGCCGATCTCGCCCATCGCGCCGCCGCGGTGCCGATGCTCTCGCGCACTCATGGTCAGCCGGCCAGCCCCACCACTTTGGGCAAGGAACTGGCCAACTTCGTTTATCGCTTGCGGCGCGGCCGGGAAAAGCTGGCGCAGGTAGAGATTTTGGGCAAGACCAACGGCGCCGTAGGCAACTACAACGCCCATTGCTTGGCCTTTCCCGAGGTGGACTGGGAAGCCCTTGCGCGCAGGTTTGTAGAAGGGCTGGGGTTGGCCTGGAACCCCTACACCACCCAGATCGAGCCGCACGACTGGCTGGCCGAGTGGTTTGACGCGTTAAGCCGGCTGAATACGATCCTTATCGATTTTGACCGCGACGTGTGGGGATATATCGCCTTAGGCTACTTCCGGCAAAAGGCCGTGGCCGGGGAAGTGGGATCCTCGGCGATGCCGCATAAAGTCAACCCGATCGATTTTGAAAACTCAGAAGGCAATCTGGGGATCGCCAACGCGCTTGCCCGCCATTTCGCGGAAAAGCTGCCCATCTCCCGCTGGCAGCGGGACTTGAGCGATTCCACGGTGCTGCGCAACCTAGGGGTGGCGTTTGCCCATACTCGGATCGCTTGGCATAGCACGCTCAAAGGGTTGGCCAAGCTCGAGGTGGACGAGGCCAGGCTGATGGAAGATCTAGACGCCAACTGGGAAGTGCTGGCCGAGGCGATCCAAACCGTGATGCGCCGCTACGGGATCGCTAAGCCTTATGAAAAGCTCAAGGAATTGACCCGCGGTCGCAAGGTCGATGCCGCTTCTTTGCGCGCTTTTGTCGAAACTTTGCCGCTTCCGGACGAAGCTAAAACGAGATTATTGGGGTTGACGCCTAGGACTTATACCGGCTTAGCCCAACGGCTGGCAGAAAAAATTTAGAAGTTTTGTGAACTCGAGCACATTGAGACGCTTTAATTCTGCTAAGGTTAGAACGTGGTCGTCTAACGCCGGCGGCGGACCTGCCCTCTCTTCCCTCCTCCCGCTGCCGCCGGCCGACGGCTTCACCCCGGAGGCCGCGAAGGTCGGCTCCGGGGTTTTTTGCGGGTCTTGGCGATGCACGTCGCTTTTGCCACCCTAGGCTGCCGCCTGAATGAAGCCGAATCGGAAAGCTGGGCGCGCCGGTTTGCCGCGCGCGGGGCTAAGATCGTTTCGGCGGCAGAAGCCGAAGTCGTGGTGCTCAACACCTGCGCTGTCACCCAGGAGGCGGTGCGCAAGTCGCGCCAGTTGATCCGCCGCATCCGGCGCACCAACCCCAACGCGCGGCTGGTGGTCAGCGGCTGTTATGCCACCTTGCACCCGAGCGAGGCCGCAGCCGCCCTGGGCGCGGACTTGGTGATCGTCAACCGCGACAAGGACCGCCTGGTGGAATTGACCGCGGCGTGGTTGCAAGACGCTTTCGCCCCGATGGAGGACAGCGGCGCGCTGTTTTCCCGGAGTCGCCAGAGGGCGTTTGTCAAAGTCCAGGACGGTTGCCGCCATCGCTGTACTTTTTGCATTGTCACCCGCGCTCGGGGCGCAGAGCGCAGCCGGCCGATCGCCGAGGTGGTCTCTGAGATCCAAAGCCTATGCGCCGACGGGGTGCGCGAGGCGGTGCTGACCGGGGTGCACTTAGGCGGCTACGGCAGCGATTTGGGAGTCAAGCTGCAAGACTTGATTCGCGCGGTGTTGGAAGGCACCGATCTGATGCGCCTTAGGCTCGGATCGTTGGAGCCTTGGGGGCTGGATGAGGCGTTCTTTGAGCTTTGGCAAAATCCACGCTTGATGCCCCACCTGCACCTTCCGCTGCAGAGCGGCTCGGATGCGGTGCTAAAGCGCATGGCGCGCCGCGGCCGCACGCGCGATTTTCGCGCCCTGGTGGCTCTAGCCCGCAAGCACTGCCCGCGGTTGGTTCTAACCACCGATATCATTGTCGGTTTTCCCGGCGAGACCGAAGCCGACTTTCAGCAAACCCTGGAGTTGGTGGAAGAAATCGGTTTTGCCCACGTGCATATTTTTCCCTACTCTCCGCGTGCCGGGACCGCCGCGGCGGCGTTTCCCGATCAGATCCCCGAGGCGATCAAACGCGCGCGCAGTCAGAAACTACACGCGCTCTCGGCCAAACTCCGCCAAGCGGTGTTGGCGAGCCAGTTGGGGCGCGTCGAGGCGGTGTTGTGGGAGAAGTTCCATGAAGAAGGGGGCGAGTGGGTCTTTTGCGGCTACACTCCCCATTACTTGCGGGCGCGCATGCGCGTTCCCAAAGGGGAGGATCTCACCAATACGATACGCTCGGTGCGCTTGGTCGGTTTGACCCCGGAAGGAGATCAGTTGGTGGCCGAACCCGTTTGCACGCGGGCGTTGACGAAATAAAGCGTTGCGGCAATCACCGCCGCCGGCGGCAGAAAGACGTTCACTAGAGGAATCCCAAGGCCAAGCATCACAGCCCCGCCCAAGGTCAAGCCTCCCACGCGGGCTTGGCTCAACAAGCGCCTCGCCTCTGCAAATCGCAGCCCGGCGTTGGCTAAAGGATAGGCGCTGTACTCCAATCCTAGGAACCAGGCGTTGAAGCCAAGCCACAGCCCAGGCACAATCAGATTCACCCCAGGGATCAAGCTCAGAATTGCGAGTGGCACCGCCCAGCGGAGAAAATAACCTAGGCGCTGGACCTCGCCTCCCAGCTCCTCGAGCAAGGTACGCAAAAGGCCGGCTTCTTGAGGTTTTGGCGTTTGGCCGGTGACCATTTGTTCGGTACGCTCGGCCAGCTTGGCATAGAACGGTGAGGCGAGCAGGTTAGCGACCAACGCGAAACTAAAAAAAGCGATCAAGACGAAAGCCAGAGCAAAAAGCGGCCACAGCAGCCAGTGCAACCAATTCAGCCAATCGGGGATCAAGCCGCTGAGGAAAGCGGTGAAGAAATGACTCGCCAAGGCAAAGGCCCCGGCAAACAAAATCAGGTTGAGCAAAAGCGGGATCAAGACGAATCGGCGCAGCGGCGGCCGACCCAAGAGGAGGATTCCCCGGCCTAGGCAGCGTAGGGCGTATCCAGGGTGGTTGAGCTTTTTGGTATCAAAACTTAAGGCCGACATATTGCTAGGCTATCAAGATCGGCGGCGTTGGTGAAGTTCAAGCAGCGATGGCCGGCCAGGCGGCTTTAGAGCCGCGCGTGTTTTGCGCCAACTCTGAATAAGGGATGAGCGTGTTTCTTTTGGCAAACATCGCATGAACCTTTGCCGACCGCTCGGCGATCCCGTCGAAGGCGGTGACCAGCGTGGCCAGATAAGGAAAGCGCAGGCCGCGGTGTTCGCACGGCGCGCCGATCACGTCCATGCGCATCCCCAGACTTCCCACGATGCGCGCGATTGAACGCTTGCACAAGAACAGCCAGCAATCGATCCCCGCCGGTTCGCTGTACTCTTTGGCTGCTCGGATCAGCCCAAGCAAGACTTCCGGTTCGGAGACCGGTTGCGGCGCGCTGCCGCGGCGAAACGATTTGAGGATGGACAGGCGCGACAGTTCCGCAAAGCGCTTTCCTTCCACGGCGTGGCCTTGGAGCGAGAACCGACACGTTTTAAAAATAGGTAGCTGCTTTGGTTCGCCGAGCACCAACCGGGCCGCGCCTACCCATTGGCCGCTTTCCTTGTGCTGGACCAAAAAGTGCACCGACCGGGCGTCGAACGGGTCGATTTCCAGCCCATCATGAAAGCGCTCGGCGGGTTCGAAGCGCTTTTCTAGGCAATACACCTGATAGCGCAGGCGGTAATGGATCGATCGGCTTTCTTGGGTGTCGGCAAGGACCGCGAGGTAGCGACCGTCGAACATATTGATTCCCTCCCTTAAAGATTGCGCTTGGATTGCAGAACAGGTACGCCAATGCGTTAAAGCATAAAAAATGCCAACACTTACCGAGACCGTGAGGAAGCCGATTGAAATTGGCCTCGACGTTTCGCAACTAGATGCCTAAAAACGACGCTTTTCATTTTTATTAAGCAAATGCTTGATGGATTATCCGATGGGTTGTCGCCAAGAGGCAACGCTTTGTTCAAGTATATAGCCTAGAATTGAATTACAACCCGACTTTGGAATTTTATCGTATGCGGGCTATAACCATTCGCGCCCCAGGCGGCCCTGAGATGCTGCAGCTGAGCCAGCGGCCGGCGCCCGTGCCGGGTCCAAAGGAGGTGCTCATCCAAGTGGCGGCCTGCGGCGTCAACCGCCCGGACATCCTTCAGCGCAAGGGACTGTATCCGCCGCCGCCTGGCGCTTCGGACATTCCTGGACTGGAGGTGGCCGGCACCGTCGCTGCGGTGGGTTCGAAGGTGCGTTCGTGGCGACCAGGAGAACGGGTGTGCGCTTTGCTCACCGGCGGAGGCTATGCGGAATACTGCCTTGCTCCGGTCGAGACCTGCTTGCCGATTCCTAAAGGACTGGATTTCGTTCAAGCGGCGGCCTTGCCTGAGACGTATTTTACTGTCTGGAGCAACGTATTCGAACGCGGTCGGCTTAAGGCGGGAGAAAAGTTTTTGGTCCACGGCGGCGCAGGCGGCATCGGAACTACCGCGATCCAGCTCGCCAAGGCGCTACGCCAGGCCGAAATCTATACCACCTGTGGCAGCGAGGCCAAATGCCGTTTCTGCGAGGCGCTGGGGGCCAGGCAGGCGATCAACTACCGGCAAGAAGACTTTGCCGAACGCGTGCTCCAAGCAACGGCCGGGGAGGGGGTGAACGTGATCCTAGACATCGTCGGCGGCCCGTACCTGGAATCCAATCTAAAATCCCTTGCTCCTGACGGGCGTCTGCTGATCCTCGCCGCCCAGGGGGGCGCCAAGGGCCAAATCCACTTGCCGCTCGTTTTTCTGAAACGGCTGACTTTGACTGGCTCCACCTTACGCAGCCGCAGCCTTAAAGACAAGGCCGCCATCGCCCGCAAATTGCAAAAACACGTCTGGCCGCTGCTCGAACAAGGCAAGGTGCGCCCGATCATCCACGCGACTTTGCCTTTGGAACAGGCGGCAAAAGCACACCGAATCCTGGAAAGCTACGCCCACATCGGCAAGCTCGTGTTGATTCCCTGACCTACCGGGCAAGCTTGGGCTAGACTTTAGGGGTAAGCCCTAGTTAGAAAGCCTTATGCGCGATCTGCCGTTTGCGCCTGCACCGGAGGCGGCTGCCCGCTGGGTGGGGGAACTGGAAGCGCTTCCGCTCAAGGTCCAGGCCGGTCGTTTGTATGCGGTTCTTAAAGCGCTGCATGCTGTAACCCTGCCGGCGGCAACGCGCCTGACGCTGCTTGAGGTTTTGCGCCCTTCGGTGTTTGCCGCTTCCGAAATTTTAGCTCGAGATGCGATCCGCTTTGCCGCCTCCCTGCCGGAAATGGCCAGAAACGCCGCCAAGCTGGGCGCGCTGTTGCATCACGAACTGGCTTTAGGTTTTGAAAGCGCGCTGACCGAAGCGACCCCGCTCGCAGGCCATAGGGCCATGGCCTCGTTGGGATGGATGCTGGTCAGGATTGTGCAACTGGGTGAGCCGCCCAAGCCCAGCGTGTGGAGGAGGCTTTGCCGAGTTTATCGGCAAGGGGAAACCCAAGGCTGGTTGAGCCGGCCGGTAAACGAGCCTTTGCGCGGCGGCGTGATGGAAACCCCCGAAGATGGCTTCAAGTGCGCGCTCGCGTTGGGGGCGCTTGCGCCGGCGTGGCTCGACCCGGAACGCGTGGGCGAGTTGTTTGCGTTTTTGTGGCAGCAGAAGCGGCGCCTAGAACTTAGCGCCACCCCGGTCGCGGATGGCTGGTCGTTGGATTTTTCCTGCGGGCTTGGGCCGTGCCGCGTAGGTTCTACCTCAAGCGCTTCTGGCGGCCTTTACCTGAGCTTGCGCCTGCCCGCGGCGGGCCAGTGGCCTCCGCTTTTGGCTCGGCGCCTGCGGCATTGCCTGGGCCAGGTGCAAAACGAGGAGGACTACCCGCTGACCCGGAGGGTGGATGAGTTGTGGCATGGGTGGGAGAGCATTGTGGCGGAACTGAGACACCGCTGCTCCCCGGCGGCCAACGGCTGGCTCGCGGTGCCGGAGTTCGAGTTGACTCCTTTAGATCACGATCCATCCCCTAGGCCCTTGCCCGAGGCTTCCCGGGTCTGGCGGCGGCTCAATGCCCTGTTGCGCTGGCGCCGGGACGACCCCGGCGCGGTGCTGGAGGTCGAGCGCGTGGCCATCCGGCCGGGCGATCTGGTGGCGCTAAAATGCCTTGATGAAACCCGGCTGGCGGCGGTCGTTCGGTGGATCAGGGAGAGCCCGCAAGAAGCTCGGATCCGGATCGGTTTGGATCGGTTCGGGGAAGGAGTTGAAGAGGTGCAGGTCTTAGTCGAGGGGCAAAGACCGGTCCAGGCCATCGCTACAGCTTACGGGGAAAGCCGCGTGCTGGTGCTTCCCCCGCTGCGAATCAAGCCGGGTTCCCAAGCGATGATCGGCGACCGCCAAGCCCAAATGGGGCGCGTGTTGGAGTGGACCGAGCGCTTTTGCGCTTATCGGTGGGTCCCCGGCTAAGGCCGGTTTGGGTATCATGAATGAATGGCATTGTTGCGCCTTGAGATCGACCGGCTTCGCAACCTCCACCGCGTTTGTCTGCATTTTGATCCTCGCCTAAACCTGATCATCGGTCCCAATGCCAGCGGCAAAACCTCGTTGCTGGAGGCAATCTATTTGTTGGGCCGAGGGCGCTCGTTCCGCACTGCGCGCAGCTTGGAGCTGATCGCGCACGGGTGCGAGCGTCTGACGGTCGCAGGAAGAGTGCTCAGCGAGGGGCGAGAGGTGGCGGTAGGGATTGGGTTTGAGGGCAACCGGCGACAAATTAAGCTCGACGCTCGGCCAGTACAGGCGCGCGCCGAGCTGCTTGAGCTTTTGCCGGTGCAATTTATCGATCCGGGCCTGCATACTTTGTTTGAGGACGCCCCGAGGGCCAGGCGCAGGCTTTTAGATTGGGGAGTGTTTTATGCCGAGCCGGAGTTTTTACCCGCTTGGCGCCGTTACCAGCGCGCCCTAGAGCAGCGCAACGCCGTCTTAAGGCGCGGCGATGTGCGGGCCGCCAAGCTGTGGGGGCAAGAACTTGGGAAATACGGTAAAATAATTGAAGATTGTCGGAGCCGTTATTTAGACGGTTTACAACTTAAATTTCAGCGGGTGGCGGCGCGGTTGGGCCTGAGCGAAGAGGTGGAGCTCCGTTATTTGCCGGGGCGGGCCGCCGGCAAGGACTTGGAGACGGCCTTGGCCGATGACCTAGAGCGCGATGTGCGCCACGGCCATACCCAAAGCGGTCCACATCGGGACGACTTCATGGCCTATGTCGCAGGGCGACCGGTGTGCCATCGTTTCTCCCGCGGGCAGATGAAGCTTTTGGCTTACGCTCTCGTTCTAGGACAGCTCCACTGCTTAGGACGGCCTGCCTGCCTTTTGATCGATGACCTGATCGCGGAATTGGATATTGAAAATCAAGCTCTTTTGGTCGAACAGATCGTCCAGTTGGAATCGCAAGTCTTTATCACCGCAACCCGGGCGGAAGCATTGGCCGATTTGGCCTCCCGTGCCGCGCGAACCTTCCTGATGGACCGAGGGGTCGTCCGGGTTTTAAGTTGAAGCAATTTGGAAAGCTATGCCTAATACCGCAACTTCAGTTTATGACAGCTCCAGCATTCAGGTCTTAAAAGGTCTAGATGCGGTGCGCAAGCGCCCTGGCATGTATATCGGCGATACCGACGATGGCACCGGTCTCCACCACATGGTTTTTGAAGTGGTAGATAACGCCGTCGATGAAGCTCTGGCCGGTTATTGCCAAAACATCTCGGTCGTCATCCACGCCGACGGCTCGGTGTCGGTGGAAGACGACGGCCGCGGCATCCCGGTCGATATCATGCCGGAAGAGGGGCGGTCGGCAGCCGAAGTGATTATGACGACTTTGCACGCAGGCGGTAAGTTTTCCAATTCCGCCTACAAAGTCTCCGGAGGGCTGCACGGCGTGGGGGTGTCGGTGGTCAACGCGCTGTCGGAGGAGCTGATCTTGGAGATCAAGCGCGACGGCAAACTGTATCGCCAGGTTTACCGCTTGGGCGAGCCGGTGACGCCGCTGGAAGCGGTAGGCACGGCCAAAACCACCGGCACCAAGGTGCGCTTTAAACCCAGCCCGGCGATCTTCAGCAACACCGAGTTTCACTACGACATTCTCGCCAAGCGCCTGCGCGAACTCTCCTTCCTCAATCCGGGCATAAACATTCGCCTGCGCGACGAGCGCACCGACCGCGAGGACAACTTTCAGTTTGCCGGCGGGATCACGGCCTTCGTCGGGCAACTCGCCAAGAACAAGACCCCGCTGTTCGACAAAGTGTTTTATTGTCACGCGGTCCGCGAAGGCATCGAGGTGGAAGCGGCGCTGGTGTGGACCGACACGTATCAGGAAAATATCCTGTGTTACACCAACAACATCCCGCAGAAGGACGGGGGGACGCATCTGGCCGGTTTCCGCGCGGCGCTCACGCGGACGCTCAATCAGTACCTCGAATCCCAGGGGATCGCGAAAAAATCTAAGATTCATCCGACCGGCGACGACGTCCGGGAAGGGTTGATCGCGGTTCTGTCGGTCAAGGTGCCCGACCCCAAGTTTTCTTCTCAGACCAAGGACAAGCTGGTCTCCTCGGAGGTCAAGCCGGTGGTGGAGGCGGTCGTCGCCGACAAGTTCCAGGAGTTTTTGCTCGAAAACCCGCAGGCCGCCAAAGCCATCGTAAACAAGATCCTGGAAGCGGCCAGGGCAAGAGAAGCGGCCCGCCGCGCGCGCGAGATGACCCGGCGCAAGACCGCCCTGGACATGGGGGGGCTTCCTGGCAAACTGGCCGATTGCCAGGAAAAAGATCCGGCCCATTCCGAACTGTTCATCGTCGAAGGCGACTCGGCCGGGGGGTCTGCCAAGCAAGGGCGCGACCGCCGTACCCAGGCGGTTTTGCCCCTCAAAGGCAAGATCCTCAACGTGGAGCGGGCCAGGTTCGACAAAATGCTGTCTTCCGACGAGATCGCCACCTTGATCACCGCCCTAGGTTGCGGTATCGGTAAGGACGACTACGACCCGGAAAAGCTGCGCTATCACCGGATCATCATCATGACCGACGCCGATGTGGACGGATCCCACATCCGGACCTTGCTGTTGACGTTTTTCTATCGGCAGATGGTGGATTTGATCGAGCGCGGCCACGTTTACATCGCCCAACCGCCCCTGTACAAGGTCAAGAAAGGCAAGCAAGAGCATTACGTCAAGGACGAGGCCGAGCTCCACGACTACCTGCTCCAGCTTGCGCTCGATCAGGCGGCTTTGCTGCCGGATCCGACCACCCCGCCGATTCAAGGGGCAGGATTGGAGCGCCTGGTGCGGGCCTATCTTGCGGTACAGGACGTCATCCGCCGTCACAGCTTGCATTACGACGAGGCGTTTTTAGAGGCGCTGATGTTTTTGCCGCCTTTGGATGAGGCGCGGCTTTCCGATCCTAGAAGTTTAGAAAGCTGGTTTAAAGCGTTGGAGGCGCGCCTTAATCGTCAAGCCCGTTATACCGTCCAGCTCGCCTGGTCCGAGGACGCAGGCTTCAAAGCCACGATCCACAAGCGCCTGTATGGGGTGAGCAAAAGTTTCGAGGTGCTCGTAAGCTTTTTCCAGTCGGCAGACTACTTGAAGCTGGCGCGTTTTGGTCAGGAAACGTCTGCTCTGTTTGGCGAGGAGACCGTGCTCAAGGTCGGCGAGCGCAGGCAAAGGGTCGAAGATTTTAAGCAGGTCTTTGCGATGTTGCTGGAGGAGGCGCGCAAAGGCCAGCAAATTCAGCGCTACAAAGGCCTCGGCGAGATGAACCCGCAGCAGCTGTGGGAGACGACCATGAACCCCGAAACCCGCAGGCTGCTGAAAGTGACGATAGAAGACGCGGTCGCCGCCGATGAAATCTTTTCCACGCTGATGGGCGAGCAGGTGGAGCCGCGCCGCCGCTTTATCGAGGAAAACGCCTTGGCCGTGGTGAATCTGGACGTCTAGCCGTGTTGCCTTACCCGCGCATCGATCCGGTCGCGATCCACGTTGGTCCGCTCAAGATCCATTGGTATGGTCTTATGTACCTGTTTGGCTTCTTGGGCGCTTGGATTCTGGCTCGCTTCCGCGCCCCGAGGTTTGGCTGGCGCGCGGAGGAAATCGACGATCTGGTCTTTTATGGCGCCTTGGGGGTGGTGCTCGGCGGCCGGATCGGCTACATGTTGTTTTACAACTTGGGGCTTTTCCTCCGCGACCCTTTGAGCTTGTTCCGCGTTTGGGAAGGCGGCATGTCGTTCCACGGCGGCCTGCTCGGGGTCCTGGTGGCGATGGGGTGGTTTGCCCGCAAGCACGGGCGGGGGTACTTTGAGGTCACCGACTTCATCGCGCCGCTGGTGCCGATCGGGCTGTTTTTCGGCCGCATCGGCAATTTCATCAACGGCGAGTTGTGGGGCAAGGTCACCGATCTGCCTTGGGGAATGGTTTTTCCTACCGGTGGTAAGCTGCCGCGCCATCCCTCGCAGCTGTATGAGGCGCTGCTCGAGGGGGTTGCGCTGTTTGCGATCCTGTGGCTTTATTCGGCCAAGCCGCGCCCGAGGATGGCGGTCTCGGGGCTGTTCTTGCTCGGCTACGGCAGCTTTCGTTTCTTGGTGGAGTTCATCCGCGAGCCCGACGCCCACATCGGCTATCTGGCGTTTGGCTGGTTGACCATGGGGCAGGTGTTGTCTTTCCCTATGATCGCGGCCGGCCTTGGGCTGTGGGTGTGGGCCTATCGCCACGGCAAAGCGAGCGATGCGCGCTTACCTTGAGCTGCTTCAGGATATCTTGGCGCACGGTGTTCCTAAGGAGGACCGCACCGGGGTTGGGACGCTGAGCGTGTTTGGCCGCCAGCTGCGCTTGGATTTGCGCTCAGGGTTCCCGCTGTTGACCACCAAGCGCCTGCATTGGCCTTCCATCGTCCACGAGCTGTTGTGGTTTCTCGCCGGCGACACCCACATCGGCTATCTCAATCAGCACGGGGTGACCATCTGGGACGAATGGGCCGACCCGGCCGGCGATTTGGGGCCGATCTACGGCAAGCAGTGGCGCGCTTGGGAAGGTCCAGACGGGAAAATCATCGATCAGCTCGCTGAGGTCGTGGAAGCTTTAAAGCGCGATCCAAACTCCAGGCGGCTTTTGGTGAGCGCCTGGAACGTGGCGGACCTGGACAAAATGAAACTGCCGCCGTGCCACTATGCGTTTCAGTTTTACGTTGCGGGCCGGAAGTTATCCTGCATGTTTCACATGCGCTCGGTGGACGTGTTTTTAGGGTTACCGTTCAACTTAGCGAGCTACGCGCTTTTGACGCATATGGTCGCGGATCAAGTAGGGCTTGAGGTCGGCGAGCTGATCTGGACCGGAGGTGATGTGCATTTGTACCGCAATCATCTGGAGCAAGCCAGGTTGCAACTTCAGCGCCAGCCTTACCCGCTGCCGCGCTTGGAAATCCTGCGCCGGCCGCCGTCGCTGTTTGCGTATCGGTTTGAAGATTTCAAGCTGCACGGCTACCGAGCGCACCCTTCCATTAAAGCGGAAGTCGCGGTATGAAACCCCTCGTCGTTTTGATCGCCGCTGTGGCGCGCAACGGGGTGATCGGGCAGGGTGGGCGGTTGCCTTGGCATTTGCCTGAAGATTTGCGCCGTTTCCGGCAGATCACTTGGGGCAAGTCGATCCTGATGGGGCGGAGGACTTTTGAGTCCATCGGTCGCCCGCTGCCGGGACGGCACAACATCGTCGTCAGCCGCACGGCGGGATTTAAAGCGCCAGGATGCACGCTGGTCAGGTCGCTGGAAGAAGCGCTGACCGCGGTTCGTGGGGAGGAACTGATGGTGATCGGCGGGGCTTCGCTGTATGCCGCTCTGCTCCCTGTGGCGTATAGAATCCATTTGACCCAGGTTCACGCCGATTACCCAGGCGATACCTTTTTCCCCGAATGGCCGCCGATTTTTCACGAGGTTTACCGGTTGGAGCGGCGGTCCGAGGGCTTCCCCCACCCCTACAGCTTCGTCCTGCTCGAGCGCGTTCAGCCGGGCCGACGGTAGCACGGGCAAGCAACGCTCACCCGATCCATTTCTCCGTCTAGGCGCAGCGCGGTCAACTGCCCTCCCCACACGCAGCCGGTGTCGATACCAAAGCAGCCGTTCTCGGCCACAAAACCCAGCGTGGACCAGTGACCGAAGATAATTTCCTGGCCTTGGCTCAAGCGCCCGGGAAACCTAAACCACGGGATTAGATGCGGCAATTTTTCCGGCGGGGCGGTGGGTTCGAGCGCCAGACGGCCTTGCGGGTCTAAGTAGCGCAGGCGGGTAAAACAATTGACGATGAAGCGCAGGCGCGGCCAACCGCTCAGATCCTCCGACCAGAGATTGGGTTCGTTGCCGTACATGCGCTGCAGGAACTCGCGCCAGGAATCGCTTTGCAGCACCGCCTCGACCTCCTTGGCGCAGCGGATCGCCGTGGCGATGCTCCACTGCGGGGGCAGGCCGGCGTGGATCAGGCAGAAGCGCTCGTTGTGGTAGAGCAAAGGGCGATGCCTGAGCCAGTCGAGCAGCTCCTCCCGATCCGGCGCGGTAAGCACCTCATCCAGATCTTGCTTGTGGCGGTATTCTTGGCCGTGCGCGACCGCCAAGAGGTGCAGGTCGTGGTTGCCCAGCACGGTCACCGCGCTGTTGCCTAGGGATTTAACAAAGCGTAAGGTTTCTAGAGAGTGTGGCCCGCGGTTGACTAGGTCGCCGGTAAACCAAAGCCGGTCGGAGGCCGGATCGAATCGAATCTTGTCCAAAAGCTTCTGAAGTTCCTGCAGGCAACCTTGCACGTCGCCGATCGCGTAATGGGCCATGAAAGCGCTCCGCTGCTTAGACCGAAAAAGGCAATTCTCTAACGGTCTCTTGTAACCTAAGCTTTTCTTCGATGCAACTTTTGCGGCCTGCCCGGCTATACTTGCCAAGGCGAGGCTTGCGGGAAAAGCGATGAGGTATGTTTGGTTTTTGCTGTTGACGAGCGCGTTGGCGCAGGCCGGCGATCCGGCCGCCGAGCTGTTTGCCGCGGCCAGTCAAGGGCGGATTACGCAACTTCAGTCGGTTTTGGCGCAAGGAGTGGACGTGGATGCCAGGACCAATACGGGGCGCACGGCGCTGATGGCGGCGGCGTCCTTCGGCAACGTCCGCAGCGTGCGCTTGCTGTTGAGCTACGGCGCCGACGTCAATGCCGCCGACAACCGCGGCGTGACCCCGTTGATGGACGCAGTCGTCGGCGGCTGGACCGAAGTGGTCAAAGAACTCTTGGCGGCCGGCGCCGATCCCACTGCCAAGGACAAGGCCGGCCGGTCGGTTCTGGACAAAGCCAAACAGGCCGGCAACCCAGAAATCCTTAAGCTGTTGAGCCAAGCAGCGGAGTCGTCCAAGCCGGCCGAAAATCCGCCCCAAACCGAAGGGCAGAGCGAGCCTGCGCCTTCCAATCCAGCGCCTGCCCCATCCCCCTAAACTGCAGGGGCGCCTTAAAGCAGCAGCAAAATCGCCCCGCTTTGGGTAAACTATGTCCATGCGCGTCCACATCCTCGGCATCTGCGGCACGTTTATGGGAGGGCTGGCGGTTCTGGCCCGCGAGCTTGGGCTTACCGTCACCGGCTCCGACCAGAACGTTTACCCTCCCATGAGCGTTCAACTTCAGGAATTGGGCATTCGGCTGCATCCTTACTCTCCCGCCAATCTCGATCCAACCCCGGATCTGGTGATCGTCGGCAACGCCCTGTCGCGGGGCAACCCGGAGCTGGAGGCGGTGTTGGATCGCGGCTTGCCATACACTTCTGGTCCGCAGTGGCTCTTCGAGGCGGTCCTCAAAAAGCGTTGGGTGCTCGCGGTCGCCGGCACGCACGGCAAGACCACGACCGCTGCGATGCTCGCCTGGATTTTGGAGAAAGCCGGCAAAAACCCCGGCTTTCTGATCGGCGGGATACCTAAGAATTTTGGCCGTTCCGCCTGCCTTGGAAGTTCGCCTTTCTTCGTGGTGGAGGCGGACGAGTACGATACCGCGTTCTTCGACAAACGCTCCAAGTTCGTGCACTATCGTCCACGCACCGCCATCCTCAACAATTTGGAATTCGACCACGCCGATATTTTTCCCGACATCGCCGCGATTCAAGTCCAGTTCCATCATTTGGTGCGCACGGTGCCGGGAAACGGTCGGCTGATCGTGGCGGCTCAAGATCCCAGCTTGCAGGAAGTGCTGGCGCGGGGTTGTTGGACGCCGGTGGAGGAATTTGGCGTGGACGAGGCGCGCAGTGTTTGGAGCGCGCGCCTGATCTCCGAGGACGGCGGGCGGTTTGCGGTTTTCCATCGCGGCGCGCCGATCTTTGAGGTGGGATGGGCGCTCAGCGGGCGCCACAACGTCGCCAATGCGCTAGCGGCGATCGCCGCGGCCAATCACGCGGGGATCGAACCAAAGCAAGCGTGCGCGGCTTTGGCAAGCTTTGCGGGGGTCAAGCGGCGCTTGGAATTGCGGGGCGTGGTAGGGGGTGTTGCCGTTTACGACGATTTTGCCCACCACCCCACCGCGATCGCCGCGACTTTGCAAGGGATGCGCGCTAGGATTAAGGATCAGCGCCTGATCGCCATCGTCGAGCCGCGCTCCAACACCATGCGCATGGGGGTACACGCCTTAAGCCTGGCAGATTCCCTGGCGGCGGCCGATCTGGCCTTCGTTTATGCGCCTCCTGAGTTGAGCTGGGACGCGCGTGTTTTAGCATCGCATCGCCCCTCGCTTCGGGTTTTCCATAGCTTAGAGGAGCTGCTTGAGGAATTGCTGGCGCTCGCCCAACCCGGCGACCATTGGGTATTCATGAGCAACGGCAGTTTCGGCGGCATCCACGCTTTGGCTTTGGACAAGCTGCGGATGCGAATCTTAAGGTAATGTTTCACGTGGAACATTCAACGATGCCTAAAGAGCAAGGAGGAACTCGGCCTTTATGGGAGGCTGCCTGAATTTCGTCTTATTGGCATCGCCTCGCCTGAAGCTGTGGAAGGCGATGGTGTTTGTCGTTGGCCTGGCAGCCGGGACCTGCGCTGTTGCGGGTACGCAAGCGCGGCTGACTGCAGGCTGGTTGGAGTGGGTCGTGCTCGAGCCTTTTGGACTCAAGCTGAAAGGGAAACTGGATACCGGCGCCAAAACTTCTTCCCTCCACGCCGTCGATATCGAGTACTTTGAGCGCGACGGGAAAGCGTGGGTGCGGTTTAAGACGTTCGATCCGCGCCGCAAAGCGGAGCCGGTAACTATCGAGCGGCCATTGATCCGGGATGTGCGGATCAAGCGCCATACTGCCGCTTATCAGCAGCGGCCGGTGGTGGCTCTGGATGTCTGCCTTGACGATCGGCTGGTGCGCGCCGAATTCAGCTTGATCGACCGAGGGCGCTTTAATTATCCGGTGCTTCTAGGCCGAAGCCTGCTCAAGCAAGAACGGATTCTCGTGGATCCGGCCGCCACCTATGTTCTCGACACGCGCCTCAAGCGATGTAAAGTCCTGGTCGATTCGGCGTCAAGCTCTAAAGCCGAGCGCGCGCTAAGTTTAAAGGATCGGCTTTGAAGAACTTGCATCTTAAGCTTCTGGCGCTAGCTTTGGTGGCGTTTGCCTTGACTTTAAGCGCCTATAAAGTCGTTTGGTTGGGGTTGCCGCTTTTTCCGGCCGAAGAAATCGAGGTCTGGAGTGTGGAGGCCCGGCTGACCTTCAAGGCCAAAGGCAAACCGGTCAAGCTTCGCTTCGCCCTCCCCAAGGCTCCGCCGGGATTTTTGATCCTCGATGAAGATTTCGTTTCTGGCCGCTACGGCCTGACGATCCACGAAGAAAAGCACAACCGCTTTGCCGAATGGGTGGTCCGCCGGGCCAAAGGGGAACAAACGCTTTATTACCACCTGCAATTGACGCGCACCCCCGAGGTCGAAGCGGCCGGCGAGAAAGCGGCGAAAAAGAAGGTCAAGCGCGACCTGCCTGCCCCGCCGCCTGCGCCCGAATATTCGCCCGAAATCGCAGCCGCGGTCACGGCGCTGCTCGACGAGGTGCGCCAAAAGTCTGCCGATACCCTTACCTTTACCCGCGAGTTGCTGTTGCGCCTGAACGCGGCCGCTTCGGACGCCAACGTCCAGATCCTGCTGCGCGACCTCAAGACGCCGCAGGAGAAAGTCGAGCGGATTCGGCAATTGCTTGCCGGAGCGCGGATTCCTTCGCGCCCCGTGCAGGTACTGGTGCTGCACGACAAGGTGCAGCACGGGGAATTGCTGCCTTGGCTGCAGGTGCATAACGGCGAGGAGTGGGTGACGTTTGACCCGGAAAGCGGAAACAGCGGGATTCCAGAAAATGCGCTGATCTGGGCGGTGGGAAGTGAGCCGGTGGCGGTCAGCGAGGGCGGGAACAACATTAAGCTCGAGCTTGCGGTCAGCCGCCATACTCAGGAGGCGGTGCGCATCGCCGAGCAGCGCGCGCGCAAGCTGGGTTCCGACCTGATGGAGTTCTCGCTGTTTAGCCTGCCCATTCAGACCCAACACGTGTACCGAGTGCTGCTGATGGTCCCCGTGGGGGCGTTGTTGATCGTGTTGCTGCGCAACGTGGTGGGGATCAAGACTTTTGGCACGTTTATGCCTATCCTCATCGCGTTGGCGTTTCGCGAGACCGAACTGCTTTGGGGGGTGTTGTTGTTCTCCTTGGTCGTGACGCTGGGGTTGAGCTTTAGGTTTTATCTGGAATACCTAGAGTTGCTGTTGGTGCCGAGGTTGGCGTCGGTTTTGATCATGGTCATTATCTTGATGGCGCTGATCAGCCTCATGAGCCACAAGCTGGGTTTGGAACGGGGGTTGTCGGTGGCGCTGTTCCCGATGGTCATCTTGACCATGACGGTCGAACGCATGGCCCTCCTATGGGAGGAGCACGGGCCTGCCGAGGCCCTCAAGCAAGGCATAGGCAGCTTGACGGTCGCGGTGTTGGCGTTTCTGCTCATGCAAAACGACGTGCTTCAACATCTTTTCTTTGTATTTCCCGAGACGCTCTTGATCGTGTTGGCTCTCACCTTGCTTGTGGGCCGCTATACCGGCTATCGCCTGACCGAGCTGTGGCGGTTTAGGGCGTTTCTTAGCCGGAAGCCGGGATGATTGCCGGTTGGGAGCGCTTTCTTCCCTGGCGCCGCCTCCGCCGTTTGGGGATTTTAGGCATGAATCGGCGCAACGCCGACTACATCATGCGCTACAACCCGAGGCGCCTCTACCCCTTGGTAGACGATAAGCTTAAAACCAAGCGCCTGGCGCTGGCGGCCGGCGTGCCCGTGCCCGACTTGTACGAGGTGGTGGAGATCCAGCGCCAGATCCCGGCGCTGCACGAACGCTTAGAGCGTTATCCGGAGGGCTTCGTGGTCAAGCCCAGCCGCGGCAGCGGCGGCGAAGGGATTTTGGTGATCACCGGATGCGCCCGCGGCGGCTACCGCAAAAGCAGCGGCGCGGTGATCGGCCGGGAGGAGTTCGAGTTCCACGTATCCAATATCTTAAGCGGCCTCTACAGCCTGGGCGGCTTGCCGGATAGCGCACTGATCGAGCGCCGCGTCGATTTCGACCCCGTGTTCCAAAACGTCAGCTATCAGGGTGTTCCGGACATCCGCACCATTGTTTTCCGTGGGGTTCCGGTCATGGCCATGATCCGGCTGCCGACCCGAATCTCAGACGGCAAAGCCAATTTGCACCAAGGCGCGATTGGCGTAGGCATCGATCTGAGCAGCGGCTGCACCCTCGCGGGGGCTTGGAAGGAATCCGTGCTCGACCAGCACCCGGACACCGGCGGAAGGATCGTCGGCCTTAAGATTCCTCACTGGGAGACCATCCTGCGCCTGAGCGCCGCCTGCGCCGATCTGGTGGGGTTGGGCTATATCGGCGTGGACGTGGTGTTGGACCGCCGTCTTGGGCCCCTCATGCTGGAGATGAACGCTCGCCCGGGTCTTGCCATTCAGATTGCCAATCGCGCTGGGCTGTTGCAGCGCCTTAGCCAAGTGGAAGCGATGGCAAAGATCCCAACTTCCCTAGAAGAGCGGATCGCGCTCGCCAAACGCCTGGCGGAATCAAAAGAAATATAAAAATGCAAACTTATTCTTTTTGGTTACTAATGGCTCCTCTATACTTCTTCCCCTGCCCACAGGAGCACTTTAAGAGATCGAAAGAATGAGCGGATTTTCCCATTCGCCTTTGACGGCGGAACAAACCGAATTGCTCGAGCGGCTTGTGGCTACTTTGTCCTACGAGCAGCGGCTCTGGGTAAGCGGCTATCTGGCGGCGCTGGCGCGCGAGGGAGCGCAGGCAAGCAGCCCAACCCCCTGGATTACCGTGCTCTACGGTACCGAGACCGGCCATTCTCAAGCCCTGGCCGAGGCTTTGTGCCAAAAGCTCATCGACCTTGGGCTCAGAGCCAAGGCGGTGGACATGGCCGATTACGACGTGCGCCAGCTCAAGCAAGAAAAATTCTTGCTGGTCGTCACCAGCACGCACGGGGAAGGCGATCCGCCCGCTCCGGCGGCAGGATTCTTTGCGTTTCTCCATTCGCTCAAAGCCCCGAGGCTCGATGGACTTAAGTTCTCCGTGCTGGCGCTTGGGGATTCGAGCTACGAGTTTTTCTGTCAAGCCGGCAAGGTCCTCGACGCGCGCTTGGAGGCCTTAGGAGGGGAACGCTTGTATCCGCGCTGCGATTGCGACGTAGACTACGAGCAGCCGGCCGGCGAGTGGATGCAGGCGGTGGTGGCCAAGTTGCAAGAGTGCCTCGACCGCTCCCTGGCGCGAACATTCCAAGTCAAAACCGCGTCGGCTCCAGCCGCTCGCTACGATCGCCAGCATCCTTATGCGGCGCTGGTGTTCGAAAACGTCAACCTCAACGGCCGCGGCTCCGACAAAAAAACCCACCATTTGGAATTGTCCATCGAGTCTTCCGGGCTGAGCTACGAGCCCGGCGATGCGGTGGCGGTCCTCCCCACCAACGCCTCCGAGTGGGTCGAAGAGTTGCTCGAGGCCTTGAGGTTGCCCGCCGAGGAGCCAATCCAAACCCCCAAAGGCACCCTACCTTTGCGCGAAGCCCTTAGAAGCGACTATGAGATTACGCACCTGGCGCCGGCGTTTGTGGAGCGCTATGCCCGCCTTAACCCGGATCCAAAGCTCAAGCGCCTTTGCCTGCCAGAAAACCGCCGCGAGCTGATGGAATTTATCCGCGGGCGCTGGATCGTCGATCTGGTGCACGAGTTTCCGCTGCCTGGGCTCAAGGCGCAAGAGTTTCTTGCCTGTCTTAGGCCGATGCAGCCTAGACTGTACTCCATCGCCTCCAGCCAGGCGGCCTACCCGGACGAACTTCACCTGCTGGTGGCGGTGGTCGAGTATCAAACCGGCGGCAGGCTGCGCCAGGGCACGGCGTCGAGCTATCTTGCCGAGCGCGTCAAAGTGGGTGACCGGATCCCCATTTACATTGAACCGAACAAACACTTCCGTTTGCCCAAAGACCCCAACGCCCCTATCATCATGGTGGGAGCCGGAACGGGAGTGGCGCCGTTTCGGGCCTTCTTGCAGGAACGCGAGGCGGGCGCAGCCAAGGGAAAAAATTGGTTGTTCTTTGGCGAACGGCGGTTTCGCACCGACTTTCTGTATCAGGTAGAGTGGCAGAAGTGGCTGAAAACAGGCTTGCTGACGCGCATGGAGGTGGCGTTCTCGCGCGATGGGCCGGAGAAGGTTTATGTCCAGCACCGCCTGCTCGAGCAAGCGCGCGAGCTGTACGCGTGGCTGGAGGAAGGCGCCTATTTCTACGTCTGCGGCGATGCCAGCCGGATGGCGCCGGACGTGCACCGGGCTCTGATCGAAGTGATCCACCAGCAGAGCGGGCGCAGCCTGGAGCAGGCCGAAGAGTATGTCCAGGCGCTGCAGCAACAAAAGCGCTATCTCAAAGACGTGTATTGATATGCTAAAACGCGACGCCGATCTCTCTCAACCCTTGGAAAAGCTTCATCCCAACGAAAAGATCAAGCACCAAAGCCGCTATCTTCGGGGAACCCTTGCCGAAGGTTTGGAGGACCGAATAACGGCAGGCTTTCCGGAAGAGGCCGATCGGCAGCTGCTCAAATTTCACGGCATCTATCAGGAAGAGAACCGCGATTTGCGCCAGGAGCGCCGCCAAAAGCGGCTGGAGCCGGCGTATGAGTTCATGGTCCGGCTGCGCCTACCCGGCGGAGTGGCGACCCCTAAGCAGTGGCTCGCCTTGACCGAGTTGGCGCAGCGTTACGGCAACGGGAGCTTGCGCCTGACTACGCGCCAGACCTTCCAATTTCACGGGGTGCTGAAATGGCACCTAAAACCCTTGATTCAAGGCGTGTGCGCGGTCCGGCTCGACAGCCTCGCCGCCTGCGGCGACGTCAACCGCAACGTGATCGCCACCGCCGATCCGTTCCGCTCCAACGTCCACTTTAAGGTCTGGCAGCTGGCCCGCAATTTGAGCGAACACCTGCTGCCTAAAACGCGCGCGTATTTTGAGATCTGGCTGGACGGCGAGAAATTGGCTGAAGGGCCCAAAGGCGAGGAAGAGCCGATTTACGGCACCACTTATCTGCCGCGTAAGTTCAAAATCGCCCTGGCCGTTCCCCCCGACAACGACGTGGACGTGTTCGCCCACGATTTGGGCTTCATCGCGATCGTCGAGGACGGCGAGATCGCCGGTTTTAACGTGACGGTAGGCGGCGGCATGGGCCGCACCGACGGCGACCCGGCCACCTACCCCAGACTCGGGGAGGTGATCGGCTCTTGCCGGCCAGAACAGGTGATTCAGGTCGCCGAGGCGGTGGTTTCGATCCAACGCGATTTCGGCAACCGCCAAAACCGCTCCCGCGCCCGCCTCAAATACACGCTGGATGTTCACGGGCGCGACTGGTTCGTCGGCGAGCTGGAAAAGCGCCTGGGCTTTGCGCTGGCGGCCGCGCGCCCGTTCGTTTTCACCCGCCGCACCGATCCTTTCGGTTGGTTCCAGGGGCAAGACGGCAAGTGGCACTATGGCTTGTACGTCGAGTGCGGGCGCATCCAGGGAGAGAGGCTGCGCGCCTTGGCGCGGATCGCCGAAGAATTCACCGGCTACTTCTGCCTGACCTGCAATCAGAATTTGATCCTGGCGGGAATCGAAGAGCGGGATCGGCCCCGCCTGGAGCCTTTGCTCGAGGAGTTGGGTTCTTGCCGCCAAGAATCCCCTTCCCGGCGCGCCTCGCTGGCCTGCGTGGCGCTGCCCACTTGCAACCTGGCGATGGCGGAGGCGGAGCGCTACTTTCCGCGTTTCATGGAGCGCTTCGAGCAGCTTCTGAATTCCTATGGCCTGCAGGAAGAGGCGATCACCGTCCGCATCAGCGGCTGTCCCAACGGCTGCGCCCGCCCTTATCTGGCCGAGATCGGCCTAAGCGGCCGCGCGCCCGGCAAGTACAATCTGTACCTAGGCGGCGGCGGCGACCGCCTGGCCACGCTGTACCTGGAAAATATCGACGAGACCCGCATTTTTGCGGTGCTCTCCCGCTGCCTGCAGCAATACGCCAGCGAGCGCCAAGACGGCGAAGGCTTTGGGGAGTTTCTGGTCCGGAGCGGATGGCACGAAGCCAAACCCACGCTCTTGGAGAGCTAAGAACTCAAGAGGAGATAGGCGATGGCGAAATACTTCCTGGCCTGCCGCATTGGGCCAAAGCTATTGTCCACCGCTCCGGCTCTGGGCGAGCTGGGGCAGAGAATCCAGCACAAACTTCAGCATTTGGCGCCTTGGGCCACCATCGAAAGCTACTACGCCTTGCTTGGCCCCTACGATCTGCTCTATCTCTTAGAGGCTCCAGACAACGCGGCTGCTATGAAAGTGGCGATGATCGTGCGTTCGCTCGGGATCGCCCACAGCGAGATCTGGCCGGCCATAGAGGCGACGGCCTTCGAGGCGTTGGCTGGAGAGTTTGCTGCGCACAGCCAAGAATACGAGCGCAAGCTCGAAGAGGCGCTGGAGGAGAGCTTCCCGGCCAGCGACGCCCCTGCCTGGACCGGCGTTAGGATCTGATCTCCATTGCGCGCGGGGATGCGTTGGCGCCGCTTGGTTCGACAATTAAGGTGCGTCCGGGACCAAGCCGTGGCGCAGGGTGTTCTCGCTGACCACCCGGGTCCACAAGAACTGCTTTAGGTAATCTTCTCCGCCGGCCTGAACGCCCAGGCCCGACAGCCGGACCCCGCCGAAGGGCTGCACCCCTACCCGGGCGCCGGTAATCCGCCGGTTAAGATAGAGGTTGCCCACGCGGAAGCGCTCGCGGGCCAGTTCCAGATGCTCGGGCAGGCGCGAGAACACCCCGCCGGTCAAGGCGTAATCGGAATCGAGGGCGAGCTCGAGCGCTTCCTTAAAGCTCCGGGCGCGCAGCACCGCTAGAATCGGGCCGAAGATTTCCTCCCGCGCCAGCCGGTGGTGCGGCTCGATGTCGGTGAAAATCGCCGGCGGGCAATAATGGCCGTCCTCTGGGACCCGGCCAAGATAATAGAGCCTCCCCTCGCGCCGGCCGAGTTCGATATAACCCAAGGCCTTGCGCCGGGCGGCGGCGTGGATCAGCGGGCCGAATTGAAAGGCCGGATCCTCCGGCGGACCGTAAGGATGGCTGTCCAGGGCGGCGGCGAGGCGCTCCACCAGTCGGTCGTGCACCCGGCCCACGGCGATCAGGCGCGAGCAGGCCGAGCACTTCTGGCCCTGATAGCCGAAGGCGGAATGAAGGATTTCGCCCACCGCCTCGTCGAGGTCGGCGTCTTCGTCCACGACGATGGCGTTTTTACCGCCCATCTCGGCGATCACTTGTTTGACGTGCCGCTGCTCCGGTGCGGGCGTGTACGCCTGCTGGAGGATTTCAAGGCCCACCGCGCGTGAACCGGTGAAGGCGATGAGGTGGACGTCGGGATGCTTGACCAGGTACTCTCCTATGACCGGCCCCTCCCCCGGCAGGAACTGGCAGACCCCCGGAGGAAATCCGGCTTCTTCTAGGACTTCCTTGAGCCCGTAGGCGACCAGGTTGGCGGGCGAGGCCGGCTTGACGATGGCGGTGTTACCGGTCACCAAAGCGGCGCAGGTCATCCCCGTGAGGATGGCCAGCGGGAAGTTCCAGGGCGAGATCACCACCGCCACCCCGCGCGGCTCATAGCGCAGGTGGTTGCGCTCGGCAGGGAAACTGACCGTCTCGCGCCAGTCGGCCAGGCGCTCCATCTGCCCGGCGTAGTAGCGCAGGTAATCGACCGCCTCGGCCACGTCGGCGTCGGCTTCGCGCCAGTTTTTGCCCACCTCCAGCACCTGCCAGGCGGCCAGCTCGTCGCGGCGGGCTGCCATCGCCTCGGCCGCCTTGCGGCACAAGGCGGCGCGCTCGGCAGGCGGGGTGTCGCGCCAGGCAGGGAAAGCCCGGCGGGCGTTTGCGACCGCCTGTTCGGCCTGGGCGATCCCGGCGACCGCCACGTGTCCTAGGATCTCCCCCGGCCGCGCCGGATTGCAGGAAGCCGTCCATCCCACCCCTTCCGGAGCCGCTCCCGGGATGGCGAGCAGGTAGCGCCCGCCGAGCTTTGCGCGCACGCGCTCGAGCGCCTGTCGAAACCGCGCTTCGTTGGCGGCTTGGCTGAAGTCGCGCAACGGCAGGTTGACGAATCCTGAAGGCCGCGCTAGGGGCGGTGCCTCCCCCGCCGCAGGCGGGGCCAGCAGTTGGTCCAGCTCGGCGCCTTCGACGTAGGCGTGGCGGAGGATCGAGGTGTTGGCGGTGTTTTCGATCAGGCGGCGGATGAGATAAGCGATCCCGGGCAGCAGCTCGCCGACCGGCAAATAGACGCGCAAGGCCAGCCCCATGGCGGCGACCGCGTGGCGCAAGGGTTCAGCCATCCCGTACAGCATCTGGATCTCCCAGGCGGACGCAGAGAGGCCACGCCGGTCGGCGGCAGCGATGGCATAAGCGAGGCTACGCAAGTTGTGGCTGGCGACCGCCGGGTAGACCAGATCGCTGCGCGCGAACAGTTGATCCAAAAGCCGTTCGTATTGGGCATCGGTGGCGCCTTTGGTGAGAAGCACGGGGACCGGCCAGCCGCGCTGGCGGGCGAGGGCGACTTCGGTGTCCCAGTAAGCGCCCTTGACCAGACGCACCGCCAGGCGCTTGTTGCGCTTTTCTGCCCAAGCGAGAAGGTCTTGGAGGTCTTCCGGGGTGTCCTTGAGATAGGCCTGCAGCGCGATGCCTGCCTGCCAGCGGCCGTCGCCTTCGGCTTCGACTAGGTCTTTGAACAGGCGCAGCGTCAAAGGTTTGAATTCGTACTGCTCCATGTCCACCGTCATCCCCCCGCCGAGCTCGCGCAGCCTGGCTAGAATCGGCATCAGGCGGGCGAACACCCGGCGGCGCACGCCGGGATAATCGAGGGGATCAAAGCGGGCGGTCAAGGCCGAGAGTTTGATCGAAAGGTGGACCGGGGGCCGGCCGGGAAGCCCTGGGACAGCGGCCAGCTGGTCGAGCAAGGCCAGATACCGCGCCGTATAACCCTCGCACTCGCGCTCGCTCAAGGCGGCTTCGCCCACCGCGTCTAGAGTCACCGCCGCCGGCAGGCGGGTAAGCTCGGCAAGCACCGGCTGTAAGCTTTCCGGCCGCTCCTCCGCCACGAACTGGCGGGCCAGGCGGGAAACGATCCGGCGCACGGCAGAAGCGGCAACAGGAAGGCCGCCCAAGGCGAACAGCCGGCCCCAAAGCCCCCCGAGACGGTTGGCGTAAGCTTTAAGATAACTTTGAAAATGCTCGGCGATTTCCTGCTCGGATGCAAGCGCCGGCAAAACGTCGACGAACTGAAACAGCGCCGTGCGCAGCGCTGCGTCACGCATCGCCGCTTGCAACACGCGGCCGCGGAGGCCGCGGGGATCGAACAGCGAAGGCGGCGCGTGGCCGGCCAAGCGCTGAAGTTGTTTGCCCACGGCCTGGATTTGCGCTTCAATTGAAAGTTGCTGCATAAGCCATGCGAATCGAGCGCTTAGACCGTATACTACAGTACTTTAATCTTAGGCTTGGATGGAGTCGATGAGAAACGGCGAGCTGGCAGAAACGGCGGTAGACTATATCATCACGGTGATGGCCAAGGACCGCCCCGGGATCATCGCCGCCATCACCCGGGCGGTGTTCGAGCTCGGCGGCAACGTGACGGAACTGAGCCAGACGGTGATGCGTGGGTATTTTACCCTCATCTTGTGCGCGAGCCTGCCGCCTAACCTGGAACCTGAGGAAATCCGGCGGCGGATCGAGACGGCCGAACCGGAGTTGGCGCTTTCGGCCTGCGTGCGCCGCTACGACCCGGTCCCGGCGTTCGTGCCGGAGGAGGAGGCGGGGACTTATTTTCTGACCATCCAAGGCAAGGACCGCCCCGGGGTGATCGCGCAGGTGACGAGCTATCTGGCCTCGCAAGGGATCAACGTCGAAGACCTCTACACCCGCACCTTAGGGGACGAGATCACCATGATCCTGCAGATCCGACCCAAAGATAAGCGCTCGGCCGCGCGCATGCGGCTCGACTTGGAAGCGCTGGGGCAGGAACTTAAGATCCAGCTGCACCTGCTCCACCAGGACATCCTGCGCGCCACCAGCGAGGTGGGAGCGATCCGGCGGCTGGTGCGGCTGGGCGCGGAGGGAAGATAAATGCGCACCGAAGACATCCTCATGACCTTGCGCATGTTTCAGGACGAGAACTGCGATGTGCGCACCATTACGCTGGGCATCAATCTCCTCGACTGCGCCGGGCCTTCCATCGATCTGGTATGCAAAAAGGCGCGCCAGAAAATCCGCGACTTGGCCGGCCGGCTCGTGGAACAGGGGCGCCGGATCTCGGAGCAGTACGGGATTCCGATCGTAAACTATAGGATCGCGGTCTCGCCGGTCTCGCTGTGGGCGGCGGGCCACGGCGCGCCTGGCATGGTGCAGGTGGCCAAGGCTTTGGACGCCATCGCCGCCGAGATCGGCGTGGACTTGGTGGGCGGTTTTTCGGCGAGCGTGGAAAAAGGCGCCACCGCCGCCGATCAGGAGCTGATCCAAGCCTTGCCTGAGGCGCTGGGGAGCACCGCGCGCGTCTGCGGGGCGCTGAACGTGGCCTCGTCCCGCGCGGGGATCAACATGGACGCCATTTTGGCGGTCAGCCGGTCGATCAAGGCCCTGGCGGAGCGCACCGCCGCCAGCGACGGATTCGGCTGCGCCAAGCTGGTCGTGTTCGCGAACATGCCCGAAGACAATCCGTTCATGGCCGGGGCCACCCACGGCGTGGGCGAGCCCGAATGCGTGCTCAACGTGGGCGTCAGCGGCCCGGGGGTGGTCAAGCGCGCGGTGGAGCGGCTGCGCGCGGCGGAAACCCGGCTTACCCTGGGCGATCTTGCCGAAGAGATCAAGTGCACGGCTTACCGCGTCACCCGCATCGGCGAGCTCATCGGCACCGCCCTGGCCGAGCGCCTTAAAATTCCGTTCGGGATCGTGGATTTGTCGCTGGCGCCTACCCCGCGTATCGGCGACTCGGTGGGGGAGATCCTCCAGATGTTGGGAATCGAGCGGATCGGCGCGGCGGGGACCACCGCGGCGCTGGCGCTGTTGACCGACGCGGTCAAAAAGGGCGGCGCGTTTGCTTCTTCCTCGGTGGGCGGGCTGTCGGGGGCGTTCATTCCCGTCAGCGAGGACGCGGTCCTGGCGCAGGCCGCTGCCTCCGGCAGCTTGTCCTTGGAGAAGCTGGAGGCGATGACCAGCGTCTGCTCGGTGGGTCTGGACATGATCGCGATCCCTGGCGACACCTCGGCCGAGACCATCGCCGGGTTGATCGCCGACGAGTGTGCGATCGGGGTGATGAACCACAAGACCACCGCCTGCCGGCTGATTCCGGTTCCCGGCAAACACCCCGGCGAGCGCGCCGTGTTCGGCGGGCTGTTTGGGGAGGCTCCTATCTTGCCGGTCCGCAGCGGCGGCGAGGGCTTTGTCCGCTTCGGCGGCAGGATCCCGGCGCCGATTCACGCGCTCAGGAACTAGGCACGAAAACCCCGGCGGTAGCCGCCGGGGCCTTTGTTCAGGCTGGCGGAGAGGGAGGGATTCGAACCCTCGATACCCCTTTTGGGGGTATACACGATTTCCAGTCGTGCTCCTTCGACCACTCGGACACCTCTCCAGAAGCTGCACATTATAAGGGGATTGCGTTTTATATGCATCACTTTGGAGTTGGCCATGCTTTCTGCTTTCGATTCTCCCGTCACCCGTTTGCTTGACCGGCTGGGCATCGCTTACCGGCCGATCGAGATCCCTCTGACCCCGGACCGCAAACCCGTGCGCACGCTGGAAGAATGGATCGCTGCCCAGGGTGGGGATCCGGGCTGCATCGTCCGCAGCCTGGTGTTTCGCACCGGCGCGGGAGAATTCGTCCTGCTTGCCCTCGCCGGCGGCGGCCGGGTCGACTGGGGAAGGCTGCGCAAGTATTTGGGCGAGCGCCGCTTGACCTTGGCCGAGCCGCAGGACGTGCTGGCGGCGACCGGGTTTCCGATCGGCGCGGTCCCACCCTTGGCTCTGCCCCAGAGCGTTCGGGTGTTGGTGGATGAAGGGGTCTTTGCGCGCGCGCAGGCGGTGATCGGCAGCGGCGTTCTGGGGTGGGCGCTGGAGTTGGCCGGCGCGGATCTACGCCGAGCGCTGGCAGAGGCCGAGGTGGGAAGTTTTGTCCAAGCCTAAACTTGGGTTTGGGACGTGCCGAGCGCGTGGCGTTACCTCCTGGTGTATGGCCTGATTGCCGCAGCGCTGATCGGCGCCTTAATGCTGGGACCGATCCCGCAGGACCCTACCTACCATCGCTTTGCCGACAGCCGCGCCTGCGGGGCGCTGCCCAACTGCCTCAACGTGCTCTCCAGCCTGGCGCTGGTTGGGGTGGGTGGGTTTGGGCTGCGCTCGGCGAAGTCCGCGCCCGCTCCTTTTAAGCCGGCGTTACGCGTGTTCTGGTGGGGAGTGGGGCTGACCGGTCTGGGTTCGACGTGGTATCACCTAGCGCCGGATGCTTCCCGCCTGGTTTGGGATAGGCTGCCCATGACGCTGGCGTTTATGGGGTTTTTGGCGGCGGTGCTGATCGATCAGTTTCAGCTCAAGGCGTGGATCCTACCCGCCTTGATCGCCCTCGGCTTGGCCAGCATCGCCGTCTGGTGGGCGTTTGACGATCTGAGGCTGTATGGTTTGGTGCAGTTTTTGCCGCCGGTGATCGTCCTTGCGATCTTTGCCTTGTTTCCTCCGGGCCGGCTCGCGCGCCGCCCGGTTTATTGGGGATTGGCGTGCTATGCGGCCGCCAAGTTCGCCGAGCGGCTCGATGCGGAGATTTTCCTTGGCACCGGTTGGATCAGCGGGCACACCCTCAAACACCTGTTGGCGGCGCTGGCGGCGGCGTGGATAATGGCGATCTTGAAGACTGCAAAGTGAGTGTCATGCCCGAGCCGATTGTTGCGCCTTTCATGCTCGATCTCGAAGGTGCGGAGCTGACCGCCGAGGAGCGCTCTAAGCTTGCCCACCCCGGCGTGGGAGGGGTGATCCTGTTTACCCGCAACTATCGCGATCCGGCCCAGCTTGCCGAGTTGGTCGCCGCCATCCGCTGCGCGGCGGGAAAACCTATCCTGATCGCAGTCGATCAGGAAGGCGGCCGGGTGCAGCGGTTCCGCCAAGGCTTTACCCGCTTGCCGGCGGCGGCGCGGTTTGGCGCCCTGTACCGCGAGGATCGCCGAGCGGCGCTCGCCGCGGCGGAGGCGGCCGGGTTCCTGATGGCGGCGGAGCTGCGCGCGCTGGATGTGGATCTGAGTTTTGCCCCGGTGCTGGATGTGGACCACGGAGTGAGCGCGGTGATCGGCGATCGGGCGTTTGCCGCCGAACCGGAGGCGGTCGCGGCGTTGGCCGGAGCGTTCGCCCGCGGGATGCGGCGCGCCGGGATGGCGGCGGTGGGCAAGCACTTTCCCGGCCACGGCGGCGTGGCCGCCGACTCCCACCTGAGCTTGCCGGAGGACGGGCGGAGTTTGGCCGAACTGGAAGCCTGCGATCTGTTGCCGTTTCAGCGCCTGATCGCGGATGGGCTGGAAGCGGTGATGTGCGCCCACGTGCGCTATTTGGCCGTGGATTCCCTTCCGGCGGGGTTTTCTGCGGTTTGGATCCAAACCCTCCTGCGGCAGCGGCTGGGATTTGCCGGGGCGGTCTTTAGCGACGATCTGGCGATGGCGGGGGCGGCGTGCGTGGGCGAGCTTAAGGCGCGCGCCGAGGCGGCCCTGGCCGCCGGATGTGATATGCTGTTGGCGTGCAATTGCCCGCACGAGAGCTTGGATCTGCTCGATAGCGTCGCCTGGCGGCCCGATCCCGAACGCGGCGCCCGTCTGGGCCGGCTGCGGGGGCGTAAGGTCCCGCTGGCGCCGGAAGCGCTCCAGGCAGCGCGGCAGGTGGTTGAAGCCCTAAGCTGGAAGGAATCATGACTAAAGTGCAAAAGTTTTTATTGGGAATCGTCGGCGGCCAAGGGGTGCTGCTGTTGTTTTTCGGGGCGTTTGAATTTGAAAAGGTCACCGTGGCCATGTACGCAGGGATGTGGCTCGGCATCGCGATCGCGCTGCTGGGCCTAAGGCGCGCCAAACCGCACTGGTACACCGAGGTGCTGGCTGGGATTTTCGGCGTGCAGGCGGTGACGTTCATCGGTTTAGACCTGGCGCGGGCGAAGCCGGATTGGGTCGAAAGCGCCGGGTTTTTGGCCATCGGCGTGTGGATCGGGGTGCTGATCGGGCTGCTGCTCAACGCTTTGGACGCGCTGGAAAAACGCTTGGCCGCCTTGGAGGCGGCAGAAAATCGAGCCGACGATGAGTCCGCTTGAGGAGATCGAACGCGTCCGCGCGCGCGCCGAAAGATTGTATCCCCCAGAGGCGGTCGAGGCGGCTCTGGCGCGCATGGCGCGAGAAATCAGCCGCGATCTGGCCGCGCTCAACCCGGTGGTGCTGTGCGTGCTCAACGGCGGCATTATCGTCACCGGCAAGCTGCTCCCCCAATTGGCTTTCTCGCTGGAGCTCGACAGCGTGCACGCCACCCGTTACCGGGGCCGCACCCAAGGCGCGAAGCTGCACTGGCTGCACGAGCCGAGCCTAGAGCTTGCCGGGCGGCAGGTGTTGCTGGTGGATGATGTGTTGGATGTAGGAATCACCTTGGCGGCGATCCGCGATTATTGCTTTAGCCGCGGTGCCTTGGGAGTGAAAATCGCGGTGCTGGTGGACAAGCAGCTTGCCGAACCCAAACCCTGCCGCGCCGACTACGTGGGGCTAAGGTGCGGCGACCGCTATCTGTTCGGGTACGGGATGGACTACAAGGGGTATCTGCGCAACGCGCCGGGGATCTTTGCGGTGCGGGAGGAAGAAGAATGCGACTGGCGGTGATCGGCGGGTCGGGCTTGAGCCGTCTGGAGGACTTCGAGCAGGTACGGCGCGAAACCGTCTTGACCCCTTATGGAGCGCCCTCGGCGCCGCTCTCTTTTGGCCGCCTGGGGGGGATGGAAATCGTCTTTCTTGCCCGCCACGGCGAAGCGCACACCCTCGCCCCCCACCGGATCAATTACCGCGCTAACCTCGCCGCCCTGAAGCAGGTCGGCGTCACCCACGTGATCGCAGTGGCCGCCGTCGGCGGCATCACGCCCAAGATGGCCCCCCAGACGCTGGTCGTGCCCGACCAAATCATCGACTACACCTACGGCCGCGCCCACACTTTTTTCGAGTCGGCAGACGCCCCGGTCACCCACGTGGACTTCACCTATCCTTACAGCGCCGAGCTGCGGCGCAGGCTGCTTGAGGCGGCCCGCGGCTGCGGGCTGGAGGCGATCGACGGCGGCTGCTACGGCTGCACGCAGGGGCCGCGGCTGGAGACCGCCGCCGAAATCCGGCGCATGGAGCGCGACGGCTGCGACGTGGTGGGGATGACCGGGATGCCGGAAACGGCCCTGGCCCGCGAGCTGGAGCTTGAGTATGCGTGTCTTGCGCTGGTCGTCAACTGGGCGGCCGGCAAAACCGCCGGGATCGTGACGCTGGCCGAAATCGAGCAGCACCTGCGCGAGGGGATGAAAAAGGTCCGCAAGGTGCTAAAAGCTTTCCTGAGCGATTTGGAATAGGCTATGCTTTGATTAGGTTCCCGTTCGAGCTGAACCCGCTTATGCCGTTGAACATCGTCATCCTCGCCGCGGGCCAGGGAACGCGCATGCGTTCCGAGCTGCCCAAGGTCTTGCATTGCCTAGGGGGTAAGCCGCTGTTGCAGCACGTCTACGAGCTCGCCCGCGAGTTGGCCCCGGAGCGGATCGCCATCGTCTACGGCCACGGCGCCCAACGCGTCTTGAGCCGCTTCGCCGATTGGCCGGTGGTCTGGGTGGAACAAGCTTTGCAGTTAGGCACCGGACACGCGCTGCAACAGGCCTTGCCGCATCTGCACGAAAACGCCATGGTTTTGGTGTTGTACGGGGATGTGCCGCTCTTGCGCCGGCAGACCTTGGCCGGGTTGCTCGGCGCCGTCGGCGAAGAGCGGGTGGGCTTGTTGACCACGACCTTGACCGATCCCACCGGCTACGGGCGCATCGTCCGCAACGCCCAAGGCGAGGTGGTGCGCATCGTCGAGGAAAAAGACGCCCGCGCCGAAGAGAAGGCGATCTTAGAGGTCAACACCGGCGTCCTGGTGGCTCCGGCTGCAAAGCTCAAAACCTGGCTGGCCAGGCTCGACAACGCCAACGCCCAGGGAGAGTACTATCTGACCGACGTGGTCGCGCACGCTTTGGCCGACGGCGTCGCGGTCATCAGCTTTCCCGCGCCTGCCGATGAGGTCGCGGGGGTCAACGACCGGCGCCAGCTCGCCCAGCTTGAGCGCGTGTACCAGCGCCGCCAGGCCGAGGCTTTGCTGGAGCGGGGGGTGACGCTGCGCGATCCCGACCGCTTCGACCTGCGCGGTCGGGTCGAGGCGGTGGGGCGCGACGTCGAGATCGACGTCAACGTCGTGCTCGAGGGCCGGATCGTCCTCGGCGATCGGGTCAGGATCGGCCCCAACGTGGTCCTTAAGGACGTGGTCGTGGGCGAGGAGGTGGAAATCCTGGCAGGCAGCCTAATCGAGCAGGCGCACATCGGCCCCCGTTGCCGCATCGGGCCGTTTGCCCGTATCCGCCCGGAGACGCAGTTGGCCGAAGAGGTGCACATCGGCAATTTCGTCGAGGTCAAGAAATCGCGCATCGGCGCAGGTTCTAAGGTCAACCACTTGAGCTACATCGGCGATGCGGAAATCGGCGCCAGGGTCAACGTCGGGGCAGGCACCATCACGTGCAACTACGACGGGGCAAACAAACACCAAACCATTATCGAAGACGGCGCTTTCATCGGTTCCGACACCCAGCTGGTGGCGCCGGTGCGGGTCGGGCGCGAGGCCACCATCGGCGCCGGCTCCACCATCACCCAGGACGCCCCCGCAGGCAAGCTGACTTTAAGCCGCTGTCGGCAGATCACCGTCGAGCATTGGCAGCGTCCGAAAAAAACTTGAGGGAGGAAGGTTATGTGCGGCATCGTCGGCGCAGTGGCGCAAAGAGACGTGGTTCCGATCCTGATCGAAGGCCTAAAGCGCTTGGAGTATCGCGGTTACGATTCGGCCGGGTTGGCGGTTTTGGACAACGGCCAGATCCGCCGCTGCCGCAAGCAGGGCAAGGTGGCTGAGCTCGAAGCGGCGCTGGCGGCCAATCCGTTCTCCGGCACCACCGGCATCGCCCATACGCGCTGGGCGACCCACGGGGTTCCCAGCGAGCGCAACGCCCACCCGCACATCTCCTGCAATACCGTGGCTCTGGTCCACAACGGCATCATCGAAAACCACGAGCGGTTGCGGGAGGAGCTTTTGGCCAAGGGCTACGAATTCACTTCCGAGACCGACACCGAAGTCGTCGTCCATGAAATCTACGATCGATTGCGCGACACCGATTCCCTGCTCGAGGCCGTCCGGGCGACGGTGAACCGCCTGCAGGGGGCGTATGCGCTCGGCGTGATCTCGATCCGCGAGCCGCACCGGCTGGTCGCCTGTAGGCGCGGAAGCCCCCTGGTGATCGGCTTGGGGATAGGCGAGTACTTCATCGCCTCCGACATCGCCGCGCTGCTTCCGGTCACCCAGCGCTTCGTTTTCTTGGAGGACGGCGATGTGGCCGAGCTTTCCTTAGAGGGAGTGCGGATCTTCGACGAGACCGGTCAGGAGGTCCAGCGCCCGCCTAAAGAAAGCCAGGTGCGTCTGGACGCGGTGGAAAAGGGACCGTATCGCCACTACATGCTCAAGGAAATCTTCGAGCAACCGCGCGCGATCGCCGAGACCCTGGAAGGGCGGTTCAACGGCCTGAAACTCGTGGAAGAGGCTTTCGGCCAGGCGGCGCCGGAGGTGTTCGATCAGACCCAAGCGGTGCAGATCCTCGCTTGTGGCACCAGTTACCATGCCGGTCTGGTGGCCAAGTATTGGCTCGAATCCTTGGCCGGGATCTTGTGCCAGGTGGAAGTGGCGAGCGAATACCGCTACCGCGAGCCGGTACTGTTGCCCGGCACCCTGGTGGTGGCGATCTCCCAGTCCGGGGAGACCGCCGACACCTTAGCCGCGCTGGAAGAAGCCAAGCGCCTCGGGGCGCAGGCGACGCTGGCGATTTGCAACGTCCAGGAGAGTTCGCTGGTGCGCGCCTGTGACCTGGCGCTTTTGACCCGCGCCGGGCCGGAGATCGGGGTCGCCTCGACCAAGGCCTTTACCACCCAACTGACCGCGCTGATGCTGCTCACCATCGCCTTAGGACGCCGCCACAAGCTCGACCGGGCGGCGGAAAAGCGCCTGGCTTCCCAGCTGTTTGCGCTGCCGGCGCAGGTGGAAGACGTGCTAGAGCTCAACGATAAGATCCAAAGCTTTGCCGAGCGCTTTGCCGACAAGCGCCACGCTTTGTTTCTAGGCCGCGGCAGCCATTATCCGATCGCTTTGGAAGGGGCGTTGAAACTCAAAGAGATCTCCTACATCCACGCCGAAGGCTATCCGGCGGGGGAACTGAAGCACGGGCCGCTGGCTTTGGTCGATGCCGAGATGCCGGTGATCGCGGTGGCGCCCAACAACCGCCTGCTCGAAAAACTCAAGTCCAACCTGCAGGAGGTGCGCGCGCGGGGCGGGGAACTGATCGTGTTCGCCGACGAAACCATCGACGTCCAACCCGATGCGCAAACCCACGTGCTTACCGTCACGCCGGCGGAAAACGAGCTGGCGCCGGTGGTGTTCACCGTGCCGCTGCAGCTGCTCGCCTACCACGTCGCGGTGCTCAAAGGCACCGACGTGGACCAACCCCGCAATTTGGCCAAGTCGGTGACGGTGGAATAAAAAGCCGCCTACTGGGTGGACAGGGAGGGCGGTTCGCGTCCGACCAAGACTCCGGCGGCCAGGATCAGGCCCATGCCGGCCGCTTCTGAAACGTTTGGCCGTTCGCCCCAAAGCAAATAGCCGATCAGGCCGGCGAACAGCAGGCTGGAGTAAGTCAGCGGGGAAACCTGCGAGGCCGGCGCCAGCGCCACCGCGCGGGTGATCCCGAGCTGGCCCAGGCTGCCTAAAAGCCCCATCGCCAGCAGCCACAGCCACTCTTCCCTTCGCGCCGCCAGGGTAGGTCCGACAAGCAACGGCAGGGCCGAAATGAGGGTGGAAAGCAAGGCGAACCAGGTCACGATGCGCGTGCTCGGTTCGCTCGCCGCCATGCGCTTGACCGCGGTCAAGGCCAGGCCGGCCAGGGCGCCTGAGGCAAGCCCGGTTAGACCTGCGAGGGAGAACGCCGCGGCCGAGGGTTGAAACACGAGCCCCAGCCCCCCCGCTCCGAGCAGCCAGGCGGCGATTCGGGTACGGGTCCAGCGCTCGCGCAGCCAGAGGGTGGCAAACAACGCCAAAAACAACGGCGAGGTGTAGTTGAGCAGCAGCGCGTCGGCGAGCGGCAGGCGCGCCAAGGCGTAGAAGTAAAGGTACATCGCCGCAAGTCCCGATCCCGCGCGCAGCAGGTGCAGGCCAAAGCACGGCGTGCGCAGCGAGACCCCCTGCTTGATAAGCAGAGGCAACAGAAACAACAGCGCCAGCGCGTTGCGGAAGAACACCAACTCGGCCTGGGGGAGGGCGGCGCTCAAATGCCGCACCACCGCCGCCATGCCGGCAAAGCTCGCCGCCGACACCAACGCCCAAACGATCCAGCTCATTCGTAGCGCAGCGCCTCGATCGGATCCAAGCGGGCAGCCTTGCGCGCCGGAAAGTAGCCAAACGCCACCCCCACCGCGACCGCGACCAGGAAGGCGAGGACGACGATGCCGCCGTTGAATACGAACGGCACTCCCAAGGCCCGCGCGAGTCCCAGCGAGGCGATGAGCGCGAGCAGGATGCCGAGCACGCCGCCAAATCCCGAAAGCACCACCGCCTCGATCAGAAACTGCCACAGCACTTCGTGCTCCAGCGCGCCGATCGCCAGGCGGATGCCGATCTCGCGGGTGCGCTCGGTGACCGACACCAGCATGATGTTCATGATCCCGATCCCGCCCACCAGCAGGCTTACCGCCGCCACCGCTCCGAGCAAGGAGGTGAGGATGCGGGTGGTGCCGGTCAGGGTGTAGGCGATCTCCTTCAGGTCCATCACGTAGAAATCGTCCTCTTGACCCGGCCCGATCCGCCGGCGCTCGCGCAGCAGGCGCTCGAGGTCCTGCTGCACCTTGAAAGTGGCTGTCCCTTCGCGGACCGAGACCTGGATCAAGGTCACGTCGCGGTTGCCGGCGATCCGGCGCCAGAAGGTTTTCAGCGGCATGAGCACCACGTCGTCTTGATCGGTTCCCATCACGCTTTGCCCTTTGGCCGCGAGCACCCCGATCACCTCGCAGGCGAGCTTGCCCAGGCGGATCTTGGCCCCAAGCGGGTCCTGGCGGCCGAACAAGCGCCTGTAGACGCTCGCGCCGAGGAGGCAGACCGGCTTGCCGGCGCGCAGCTCTCCGGCGCTGAACGGGCGGCCGCTCGCCAGCGGCCAGTTTTTCACGGCTAAGAATTGGTTGTCCACGCCGTAGATCGTGGTGGACCAGTTGGTGTTGCCGTAGATCGCCAGCGCCGGTTCCATGGCGCTCGGCGCGACCGCCGCTACCGCAGGAAGCTGGCGGCGGATGGCTTCGGCGTCCGCCAAGGTGAAGGGTTTGGCGTTGGAGCGCTGCCCGTAAGCCAGGCGCTGGCCGGGACGGACGACAAGCAGGTTGCTGCCGAGGCTGGCGATTTGTTGCCTGACCTGAAGGGTGGCGCCGTTGCCGACGGTGACCATGGTGATCACCGCCGCCACCCCGATCACCACGCCGAGCACGGTCAGCGCCGAGCGGAGCAGGTTGCGGCGGATCGCCCGCAGCGCCAAAATTAAGGCGTTTGCAAACATTCGCCGGAATCGCTTGCTATCAGGCCGTCGTGGAAGCGCAGGACGCGGCGGGCGAACTTGGCCATCTCGGCTTCGTGGGTGACCATGACCACGGTGACCTTGAGGTTGCGGTTGAAGCTGCAAAGCAGCTCCATGATTTCGTAGCTGCGCGCGCTGTCGAGGTTGCCGGTGGGTTCGTCGGCCAAGATCAGCTTGGGTTCGGTGACAATCGCGCGGGCGATCGCGACCCGCTGCTGTTGGCCGCCGGAGAGTTCGGCCGGGGTGTGCGCCTCAAAGCCTTTCAGTCCCACCCTAGCCAACGCTTGCCGCGCCAGCTCGCGGCGCCTGGCGGCGGGCACGCCTCGGTAGACGAGCGGCAGCTCGACGTTTTCCAGCGCGGTGGTGCGCGGCAGGAGGTTGAACCCCTGAAACACGAAGCCCAAATACCGCCGGCGCAGCCGGGCGCGGAAGTTGCGGCTTAAGCGGCTAACCGCCACGCCCAGAAACAAATACTCGCCGCTGGTAGGAACGTCCAGGCAGCCTAAGATGTTCAAACAAGTGGATTTGCCCGAGCCGCTCGGCCCCATCAGCGCCACGAATTCCCCGGCCTGGATGCGCAGGCTCACCCCGCGCAAAGCGGGCATGGCGGCCGCCCCTTGGCCGTACACTTTGGTCACGTTGAGCAGTTGGATCAGTGGAGGCGTCATTGGCCGGGCGCGACTATATCCACGACCAAGGGCGTTCCGGGTTGGATGTCTCCGGCTAGGATTTGCGTGAACGCGCCGTCGCTGGCGCCTGCGGTGACCGGAATAGGCTTTAAGGCGCCGTCCTGGACGACGAAGACCCGGCTTGGCAAATTGGCGCCGGATGTAGTATCCCGCCGCGTCGTCTTGGGTCTGGGGAACAACTTGGCGAATACGCTGCCGCCGGTTTCAGGCTTGGCTTCCTCGAGGATGGGTGGGGTAAAGCGCAGCGCCGCGTTGGGAACGAGCAGGGCGTCCTGGATCTTCTTGACCACGATCTCGGCGGTGGCGGTCATGCCGGGGCGCAAGGCCAAGTCGCTGTTGTCCACCGCGAGCACGGTCTCGTAAGTGACGACCCCGTCCACGATCTGCGGAGCGTAGCGCACCTGGGTGATGACGGCCTCAAAACGCCTCTCCGGATAGGCGTCCACGGTGAAGCTGGCTCTCTGCCCCTCTCGGACCTGACCGACGTCGGCCTCGTCCACCGCCACGTGCAGTTCCATTTGGCGCAAAGTCTCGGCCAGCACGAACAGCACCGGGGTCTGGAGCGAGGCGGCCACCGTCTGCCCTGGCTCGACCTGGCGCTTTAGCACGACGCCGGCGATGGGCGCGCGGATCACGGCTTTATCCAGGAGCCTTAGGTGCTCGTCGAGCTGCGCCTTAACCTCCTCGACCTGCGCGGCGGCCGAGGCTCGGGCGGCCTGGGCGCGCAAGTAGGCGGCCTGGGCGATCTCGTACTCCTCTTGGGAGATCAACTTGCGTTCCGCCAAACGCTGGGCGCGCTCGAGTTTGTTTTGGGTTTCAGAAAGCGTCGCCTCGGCCTCCTGGAGGCGCGCTTTGGCCAGCGCCAGAGCGGCCTCGATCTGCCGTTTTCTGGCCTCCAGCTGGGCGGTGTCGAGCACCGCCAGCACCTGGCCGCGCGCGACGCGGTCGTTGTAGTCTGCGAGCACGGTTTTGATGGTCCCCGACACTTCGGTTCCCACCTCGACCTGGTTGCGCGGTTTGAGCTCGCCGGTGGCGGTCACGGTGACGGTCAATTCTCCCCGCCGGGCCGGGGCGGTGATGAACTTGAGCCCCTGGTCGTCGCCCAAAATCCAGAAGGCGGCGGCGCCGAGCAGCCCCAGCGCTGCGAGCCAAGCTGCCTGCAGCCTGAACCTGCCTGGCCTAAGTTCCTGGCCTAGAAGCTGCTCGAGGTCGGTCTGGCCCATTTGCGCTTTAGCCGGCGCGCTTGGAAGGGGGTAGGGACGGGGGCAAGTGTTCGACCTTGACCTCGAAGCGCTGCTGCCTGCGGTCCTCCAAGAAGCATTCCAGAGTACGGCGGATGGTGGAGAAGGCCAGCTCCTGCCAGGGAATCTCGCTTGTGGCGAACAACTTGGCCTCTAGGCTTTCCGGACCGGGCGCGAACCGGTCGCTGAGCAATTTGGCGCGGAAAAAGAGGTGAATCTGATCGACGTGGGGCAGGCTGAACACGGTATAGAGTTTAAGCTCCGCCACCTTGGCGCCCGCCTCTTCCCAGGTTTCGCGGATGGCCGCTTGTTCCAAGGTTTCCCCCAGTTCCATAAAACCTGCCGGCAAAGTCCACAGCCCAAGGCGCGGCTCGATGGCGCGCCGACACAATAAGATCTGCCCTTGCCACTCCGGCAGGCAGCCGGCGATGATTTTTGGATTCTGGTAGTGAATGGCCCCGCACGCCTCGCACACAAAGCGCTCGCGGTCCTCTCCGGGAGGGATTTTGCGCACCACGCGGGCGCCGCAGTAAGAGCAAAATTTCATCGGAACATCGAGGCGATCAATCGGTCTTCCAACTCGATTCGAGTGGCCAAGGCTTCGCCGAGTTTCGACAATTCTTGCATCAGCACCGTAGGGTCGGAAAGCTTACCGGCTTCGTAGCACGAATTAAACGCCAGCGCCACCTCGGTGGCTTGGGCAACCGCCGGATACAGGGCTTTTGCGGCTTGGAGCACCTTTTGGCGGCGCTCGGTGCCGTTAACGATGCGTTGATAAAGGCCAAAGTGGCCAAGGGAGACGTAATCGATGAGCAGCTGGCAAAATCGATTCAGGATTTGTCCTAAAGGTTCGCGGTGTTGGTCGAAGGGTTTTAGTTCCGCCAGTTCCCAATACAAGGCCCACATTTGCCGACGCTCTTTGAGGAGCTCCTCGATCAGGTCGTTGGTTTTTTGGCGGCGTTCGACGCCCAGATAGGAAGTTTCGGTCATGACGAGCGCGGGTGCGTGTGTTAGATTTTTGCCTACTTTAGGCTATCTTTGCGCTTGCGGCAACGTTCCGTGGCCGGCCTATAACGATTTAAACCAACGGAGCCAAACGCATGATCCGTAACGTCTTATTCACGCTGGGGCTGATCGGGACGCTGGTGGCTTGCGCGACTTCGCCCACCGGGCGGTCGCAGCTGGTGCTCATGCCCGAGACGCAGTTGGCGCAGATGGGATGGCAAGCCTTTGAACAGATCAGGCGCAAGGAGCGGATCGAGACCGACCCGGAGATCAATGCGTATGTACGCTGCGTTGCCGAGGAGCTGACCCGGCCGCTGGGGGGACGGTGGCAGGTGAGCGTGTTTCGGTCAGATCAGGTCAACGCGTTTGCCCTGCCGGGCGGTTACATTGGAGTCTATACCGGCCTGCTCAAAGCCGCGCGCAACCAGCACCAGCTGGCGGCGGTGATCGGTCACGAGATCGGCCACGTGCTGGCGCGCCACAGCAACGAGCGCGTCTCCCAGGAATTCGCGGTGGAGCAGGCTTTAGGGCTGATTCAGGCGTTGGCCAGGCCCAGCTCGCCCACCGGCCAGCTGTTGATGGGCGCATTAGGGTTGGGGGCCCAGGTGGGGGTGCTGATGCCGTTTAGTCGCCTCCAGGAGGCCGAGGCCGACGTGATCGGCTTAGAGTTAATGGCCCGCGCCGGTTTTGACCCGCGCGAGGCGATTGCGCTGTGGCACAACATGGATCAAACCGGACGCCCGACTCCGCCGGAATGGCTCTCCACCCACCCCGCGCACGCTACCCGGATCCAAGCGATCGAGCGCCATCTGCCGCGCGTCCTGCCTCTGTACGAGGCCGCCCAAGCCCGGGGGCGGGCGCCGAGTTGTCGCCTTACTACTTGAGCTTTTCGGCGATGCGTTCGGCCAGCCCGTGTATGGCTGCGCCCATCGCCGCGACGAGGGCCGAATAACCGGACCCAACAACCGGCTGGACGATGGTCTCTTGCCGCCAGCGGGCATTCTTGTCATCGCGCCAGGCGGCGGTGAGCACGCAGCGATCAGGCTCAAGGCGGAAGTCCTGGACTTGGACCGTGACCGTCTGATTGACCGGCAGCGCCGTAGGCAGCAGAACTACCGTTTTACCCGGCAAGCGCGCGCGCAAGCTTTGCGCGAGCACCCGGCCAAAGCCTTCCGCGAGCGGCTCGGCCCAGCGGTGGAATTCGGCCAGCGTCACCCGGCCGTCGGGTTCCACGGTTACGATCTGGGGCCGGTCTAAATAGCGCGGCAGGCGGATCGGGGCAAGGCCGACCGTTTCCTGTCCTAGAACCGCTTCCGGGGCGGATTGGGAGCTAGGCAGAATGTAGAACTGGGTGGACGGACTGCGGCCGGTAAAGGCGCAGCCGCTGCAAAATACCAAAAAACTCAAAGCGGTAAAGCACCATTTCATCGCTGATTCTCCGGTTTGCCACGCAGTAGGGCTTCGGGTTGGGTTTGCAGCATCTCGGTGAGGACGCGCATCTCCCGCGCTGTGCTGCGTACCTCTTCCAGGGTGGTGACGAAGTCGGTGACGGCGGAGGCGTTGGGGCCAAGCGTCTCGGTCAATGCGCGGAAAGTCTGTTCGGCCTGCTGCAAGGTACCGCGTCCCTGTTGCAGCAGCGGGGCCAGTTCGGCGTCTATGCGCGTGAGCAAGCTCTGGGAGACGGCCAGGTTTTGGTCTAGCCGGGCGCCCACTTGATCTAGGCGCGATTCCAACTTGGTCGTGAGGTGATTGAAGCGATCGAGGGCCTGGTCTAATTTTTGGATCGAGGTCTTCCACTGCGGCTGGCTGAGTATTTCTTCGAGATGGGATAAGGTGGAGTTCACCGTGCGCATGGTCTGCTGCAGAGGCAGTTGGCGGATCTCGCGCACGAGGTCGCTGATGGTGTTTTCGATCTCTTCCTGGCTGGAGGGGATCGAGGGGATCTCCGCAAGCCCCTTGTAGGCTCCGACCAGGCGCATAGGCGTTTCGGGGTGGAAGTCCAGGTCTACGTAGAGCTGGCCGGTGACTAGGCTCTGCAGCTTGAGCTGGGCGCGCAGGCCTTCCTGGATCAAGTCGCCTAGCGCCGGGCGCTGCCAGGGAAAACCGGGTTTGCCCTCGATCTTGAGCGGCTCGAGATCGACTTCCAGCACCACGGGGGTAGTCAGGGTGCGCGCCTTGGGCTGGTATTGGACCAAGATCTCGGTCACCTTGCCCACCTGAACGCCGCGCATCTTCACCGGTGCGCCGAGGTTTAGGCCGTTGACCGATTCGCTAAAATAGACCACGCAACGCTCGCGCTCCGACCACAGCGTGCCGCCCGCAAAGAGCAGCAGGGCAACGAACGAAATCGCCACCGCCCCGAGCACGAACGCGCCGATCAAGGTAGGGTTGACCGACTTACTCATAAGCTTCCTCCGCGGGTCAAGAATTCGCGCACTTTTGGATCCGGGCAGGATTTCAAGAGCTCGCGCGGCGGCCCGTGGGCGATGGCGGTTCTGGCCGCGGGATCGAGAAAAATCGAGTCGGTTCCGAGCGTGAGGATGCTGGGCAGTTCGTGGGTGACCATGACTATGGTTGCTCCAAGGCTTGCGCGAAGTTCTAGGATCAGGTCGTCGAGGCGTTTGGCGCTTATGGGATCCAGCCCCGCCGAAGGCTCGTCGAAAAACAAAATTTCTGGATCCAAAGCGATCGCGCGGGCCAGACCGGCGCGCTTTTGCATGCCGCCGCTGATCTCGTAAGGATAGTAGTCCTCAAAACCCGCAAGCCCCACCAAAGCCAGCTTGAGCGAGGCCAGTTGGCGGATCTGCCGGGCGTCCAGATCGGTGTATTCGGCAAGCGGCAAAGCCACGTTTTCGGCCAGCGTCATCGAACTCCACAGCGCCCCGCTTTGGTACAAGACGCCGATCCGGCGCAGGATTTGCGCGCGCGTATCCGGGTCGGCGCGCCAGAAATCCACCTTGCCGTCATAGAGCACCTGACCTTGCGCGGGTTGCAACAGGCCCACCAGGTGGCGCAGCAGGGTGCTTTTGCCGCAACCGCTCCCGCCCATGATGATGAAGATCTCACCGCGGCCGATGGTGAAGTTCAAATCCTTAAGGAGGATGCGCTCGCCGTAGGCTAAGGTGAGATCGCGAACGACCAAGTGGGGTTCGGCCACGGCTTAAAAATCCAGGCGGGTGAACAGAATCGTCAGCAGGGCGTCGGCCACCACGATGGCGACGATGGCGGTGACCACCGCCGAGGTCGCTGCCTCTCCCACGCCCTGGGCGCTGCGCTGGCACTGGAGGCCGCGCAGGCAGCCGGCGGTGGCGATCAGGACGCCGAAGACCGCGGCCTTGATCAGGCCGACCACAGCGTCGTGTAGGCCCAGGGCAGCGCGCGTCTGGTGCAGGTACTCCAGAAAGGTGAGGTCAAAGACGCTCACCGCCGCCAGCGCTCCGCCTGCGATGCCGACCAGATCGGCATAGACGGTCAGAAGCGGCACCATGAGAACCAGCGCCAACATGCGCGGCAGGACCAGAAATTCCATGGGCGAGATTCCCAGCGTCTTGAGCGCGTCGATCTCGTCGTTGACCTGCATCGTGCCCAATTGCGCCGCGTAGGCGGCTCCGGTGCGGCCGGCCATGATCACCGCCGTCATCATCGCCCCCATCTCGCGCAGCATCCCCAGACCCACCAAATTGGCCACGTAGATCTGGGCGCCGAACAGAGAAAGCTGCACCGCCCCCACGTAGGCCAAGATCAAGCCGACCAGCAGGGCGATCAGGGTGACGATAGGCAGGGCACCGGGGCCACAGTCCTGCAGCAGCCCCCCCAGGTCCTGGCGGCGATAGCGGGCCTTGGCGCGTAAGAAACGCAGGAAGATGAGCGTGGCCTCGCCGATGAAGCGCGTAAATTCATAGGCTTCTTGCGCCAGGTTTAAAAACCTGAGGCCGATGCGCGCGAGCAGGGGCGGTTCGGTCTGGGCGCGGCTGACCTGGGGAGGGACAGCGGCGGCGAGCTCGAGCAAGCGCTTTACCCCTTGTGGAATCGCGGCCAGCTCCAGCGCTACGCCCTCGGCCTGACAGCGCTTTTGGAGTTGGTGCAAGAACAAAACCAAGCTGCTGTCCCAAAGCCCCAACTTCTCCCCTTCGACGATCACCCGTTTTGGCGGGTTTTGCAACGCCGCCGCGATTTCTTCGCTGGTCGGGTGCGGGGCGGCCAGCAGCCAATCGCCGCTCAAGCTGAGCACGAGGTCCTCGCCTAAAGGACGCAGGGCGACTTGGGCAGCGCGGTGAGAAGTTGGCATAAGGGGAAAGAGGGGAGGCGATGGTATTATAAAGACTTTATTCTACGGGAGGCAGCCATGGCTTACAAGATGCGTGCTATGATTCTAGAGCGGCCGGGCGCACCTCTTTGCTTGGTCGAACGCGAGATTCCTCAGCCAGGCCCCGGGCAGATTCTCCTCCAGGTCCTGGCGTGCGGCGTCTGCCGCACCGACTTGCACGTGGTCGACGGCGAATTGCCCAATCCCAAGCTGCCGCTCATCCCGGGCCACGAAATCGTCGGCAAGGTCGTCGCTTTAGGGGAGGGCGTCGATCGATTCCAGCTTGGAGCCCGGGTCGGGGTGCCCTGGCTGGGGTTTACCTGCGGTGCGTGCCGGTTTTGCTTAAAGGGCCGGGAGAACTTATGCGAGCAAGCCGGCTTTACCGGTTATACTTTGGACGGAGGGTACGCGGAATATACGGTGGCCGATGCGCGTTACGCCTTCCCTTTGCCGGAGGCTTACGACGACTTGCACGCCGCTCCCTTGCTGTGCGCGGGCTTGATCGGCTACCGCTCCTATGCCTTGGCCGAAGACGCCGAGAGGATTGGGTTGTACGGCTTTGGCGCCGCTGCCCACATCATCGCCCAGGTGGCGGTGCGCCAGCAGCGCCGAATATACGCTTTCACCCGCCCAGGTGATCTTGCAGCGCAAGAGTTTGCCCGCACTCTCGGGGCGGTGTGGGCCGGGGACAGCGACCAAATGCCGCCCGAACCGTTGGACGCGGCGATCCTTTACGCTCCGGTCGGGGCGCTGGTGCCTTTGGCCCTAAAAGCGGTGCGCAAGGGAGGCAAGGTGATCTGCGCCGGCATCCACATGAGCGATATTCCAAGTTTTCCTTACGCCCTTTTGTGGGGGGAGCGCTGCCTCGGTTCGGTCGCCAACCTGACTCGGCGGGACGGTGAGGAATTCTTGGGGCTGGCTGCCGCTTTTCCACTCAAAACCGAGGTCCGCCCTTATCCGTTGGCCGAGGCCAACCGTGCTCTGGAGGATTTACGCCATGGTCGGTTCCAAGGAGCGGCGGTGTTGGTGCCGTAGCGGTCTGTGGCTGCTTGCCGTCGCACTCACGGTGAGCGCCGCGCCGAATCGGGTGGAAGAGGCGCGCTTGCTCGAAGCGCTGGCGGAGGACCCGCACCCGGGCCAAACGGTTGAGATTCCGCTGGGGGCGGAAAAGTTCGTGGCGATTTACGCGCCGAGCTTCACCCAAACTGCGCGCGGAGCGGTGGTTTTCCTGCCGGAAGCCGGCCTGCGGGCCGACTTTACGCTCGCCGTCGAGCTTATGCGTTATCTCTCCGCCCACGGCTGGGAGGTATTGAGCCTGCAGCTGCCGGTGCAGGAACCGGAAGCGCCGGAAGACGCTTATTTTACGCTGCTCGAAGACGCTGCCGCGCGGCTTAAAGCCGCCACCGCCTGGCTCAAGTCCCAAGGCCGTAAGAGCATCGCTGCGGTCGGGCACGGCTTTGGCGCTCTGGCGGTGCTTAAGCATTTGGCCGATTCCGATCCCGAACTGCAGGCGGCGGTGCTGCTTAGCCTGGCCTGGCCAAAATCGGCCGACGCTTCGGTGCAAGCTTGGCTCCAGGCGGTTCGTCTGCCGGTTCTGGACGTTTATGCCGAACAGGATTCGCGTCCGGCCCGAGCGCTGGCGCAGACGCGCCGCCTGCGCCTGAAAGACAAGCCGGGGTATCGTCAGCTGCTCGTCTCGACCGCCGATCACGATTATCGCGGCCAGGAGGGGCTGCTTGCCAGGCGCATCGACGGCTGGCTGCGGCAGGTCGGCTTAAAGAAGGAGGGAGAAAAATGAGCGAAGCCGACGAAATCGCCCTGTTCCAGCAAGCGGTGGCAGGCGCTTGCCCGTTGGCCGCCAGCGACAAGCTGCCGCTGCCCAAATCCAAGACGACCACTCCCGGGCAAGCATACCGCCGCGAGGCCGCGCAGCGGACGGAAAGCCTAGCTTCTTCGCTGCCGCTTACTTTCATCGAGCCGGTCCCTCCGGAGGCGATCTTGAGTTTTAAGCGCCCCGGAGTGCAGCACGGGGTATTCAAAAAGCTCAGGCGCGGAGAATATCCGGTCGAGGCGGTGCTGGATTTGCATCGCTTGACCGTGGTCCAAGCGCGGCGCGAGGTGTGCGCCTTTGTGCGCGAATGCCTGCACAGCGAAGTGCGCTGCGCCCTCATCATTCACGGCAAAGGCCAAAGGGGCGAAGGGGAGCCACGGGCTTTGCTCAAGAGCTGTCTGGCGCGCTGGCTGCCGCTGCTCGCCGAAGTATTGGCGTTCCACAGCGCGCAACGCCGCGATGGGGGGGTGGGCGCTGTATACGTCCTACTGAAGAAGGGGGCGCTGCAAAAAGAGCGCAACCGGCGCCGCTTCCAAATGGCAGAGCGATGAGCGCGCATGCAGTCGCCGCGCGCTTTGCCTTGCCCGGATTGGTAAGGGAAGTGGCGCCTTGGGGCAAAGGCTTGATCAACACTACCTTTCGGGTTTCCACCGACCAGGCCCACGGGGTATTGCAGCGCATCAACCGCCAAGTGTTCCCGCAGCCGCGTTTGGTGATGGCGAACCTGCGCCGGTTGGAAGACTATTGGCACAGCTTGCCGCCGGGGCTGCGCCTGCCGCGTCTGGTGCCTACCCGCGAGGGCGCCGATTGGTTCGAGGATGCTGCCGGAGCATGCTGGCGCATGCTGGAATACCTGCCTGGGATCGTCCTCGCCAAGGTCGAGACCGCGCGTGTGGCCGAAGCGCTCGGTTGCAGCCTGGGGCGCTTGCATCGCCGCTTGGCGGGTTTGGATCCGGCGGCGTTCGCCGACCCTTTGCCCGGCTTTCACCGAACGCCCGCTTATTTGGCCGCTTTGCGGCGGGCGCGGGCGGGTTGGCGGGGGCAAAACACCAAAGCGCTCGAATCGCTGTGCGCGTGGGTCGAGGAGCTGACGGAGTGGGCAAGCGGTTTGGATCGGGCCAGAATTTCAGGGCAGCTGCCGCTGCGGATCGTTCACGGGGACCCCAAGCTCGACAATCTGTTGTTCGATGCGCGGACCTTAACGCCTCTGGCCTGGGTCGATCTGGATACGGTCGGCCCGGGGCTTGTCCTGTACGACATCGGCGATTGCGTGCGTTCGGTTTGCCACGAGGCGGGGGGAGTGGAGTTGGACTTGATCGAACCGGTGCTCGCTGGGTGGTGGGCAGAACTTGCAGGCACACTCAGCGCTGCAGAAATGCGCTGGGTGCCGGAAGCCATCGCGTTGCTCCCCTTCGAGCTGGGGGTGCGTTTTTTGACCGATTACCTTGAGGGCAACCGTTATTTTAAAGTCCAAGATCCTGAAGAAAACCTCCACCGCGCTTTGGACCAGTTTGCCCTCGCCCGCCAGGCTTTGCGCCGCAGGGAGGACTTGCAGCGCTTGTGGCGCAAGCTCACTCTAGGGCTTTGAAGATCAGCGAGTGGACCGCCGATTGGAGCAAGGGAAGCGCGTTGTGCTCGCGGCAGTGGGCGTTGACTTCGTCTAGATTTTCAAGCGCCAGGCGGACGACTTTTTCAGTGATCCCCGGGCAGTGCGCCTCGATCTCCATCAGGTTGGAGAAAGGCATCGCGTACACCAACCGGGCGATGTGGTTGGCGAGGATGGCGATGGTGGTCGGGTAAACCCGATTGCCGGTGATCTGCTTTAAGGCCAGGACGGTGGCGGTGTACGAGTCGCCACAGCCGGTGGCGTCCCGGCTGACCGAACGCCCTGCGCTCTGGATCAGTTGATCGATTTTGGCGCCGGTTTGAGGGTCGATGATCGGGATGTAATACTGGACCTTCTTGCGCTTGCCGGTCTTTTTGTCTTCGTATTTGAAGCTGGCGATCGTAGGGTTGGAGCCGTCGGTGATGAACACGCTCTCTTTCACCCCGATGCGGTGCAGGATGTCGGCGCAGCGCTGGGCGGCGATGCGGCGCTTTTCCGGATCCTCAGGAAGGACCAAGGTTTTCTCGGTTTTGAGGTCCGATTTGAAAATCCCGAAAATGCGCACGAAACTGGTCTTGCCGCGCTGGTTTTTTTCGCCGTCGTGGTACTCTTCGAGGTGCGCGAGCAACACATCGTCGTTGCGAATGCAGGGGGAATTGGATTTGCGGATCCAGGCCAAGGCTTCGCCCAGGTTCAAGGTCATGGTCTCGCACACGCCGATGGGGGAGGCGTAGCGGTCGATGCCATCGCGGATCTGGTTGGAGCCTACGCTCCAGACCACCGAATGCTCGGCTAGGTCGTTTCGGACCCTAACCGCCACGTCCCAAAAGATGAGATCGTCGGGTTGGTTGTGGAGGAGCAGAAAACGCGGCGTGCGCAGCGTAGGGATCGGGCGGTCGAGGTTAACCTGACCGTAAGGCGTGCTAAAGTAAATCTCCTCGCCGCTGGCGCGGTTCTTGATAAACACCGACCGCCTGGGTTTGCCGTCCACCCAAAGGATGTCGAGGTTAGGGAAGGGCTTGGCTTGCTCGCGCACCAGCTCGACCCGGTCCTCGGGTAGGGTCAGATAGAGGTGCGCTTTAGGCAGCTTGTTCTCGGGAAGGCCTAGAACGCGGTACAGGGCGAGGTTGATGATCGCGCTGTCCACCGTGGTGTTGAAGGCTCCTCCGCCCAGTCCCCGATGCACGGCGGCGGTGGCGGCGGCAAAAGACAGCGTCAAGACCGCCGGCTGGGGGTCGTCGCTGACGATGGTCAAAGCGATCTCACGCGCGGTTTCTTCGATGTCGATCGTGCGCGCCGGAAGCTTTGGAATCCCCTGTTCGATCTTTTCTTGAATGCTGGGCGAACGCAGAGCGGCCACTTTTTGCTCCACTGCGCGGAACTCCTCCTCCGGCACCTCGATGCGAATGTCCTCGACCGTTCCGCATTCAATGGAGGTGGAGACGACGTCGCAATCCTCAAGCTCGCGCTTTAGAATAAAGCTCAAACTTTCGGGAACGCAGACGGCCGCCGAGAAAGTGGGGGAGATGCGTTCTTGCATTTACCAACCTGGTGTCGAGAAATCGGTGTTTGATTGTTTTTAAATCGGTTACCTTACCTTCGCGCGTGCTGAATTGTCAAGGATACCCCGACCTAGGAGAGCCAAGATGAAAAACTCAAGCCGTCGAACGAGTTGGGCGCTGGCGTGGTTATTGGCGCTCAGCAGCCCGCTTTGGGGAAAAGAGGAAGGAAAAGCCGAACCTTCCGCAGCCATCGAGTATTTGCCCCTTATCCCTCAGCTGATCGTCAATCTGGCCGGCCGGCACCACTATCTGCGGGCCAACGTGCAGCTGATGATTCAGGGCAAGGAAGCGCTAGAGCGGATTCAGCCCTACGTGCCTGTGGTCCGGCATACCTTGATCACTCTGTTTTCTAATTTGCCTCCAGAGCAGCTGAGCGACGTCGGGGAGCGAGAAAAACTTAGGCAGGAAGCGCTTTCCCAGGTGCGCAAAGCGCTCGCTCAATACACCGACAGCGATGGGATCAAAGACCTCTTGTTTACTGAATTTTTAGTCCAGTGACTCTTTTTAGGGAGAAGACTTATGCCTTACCTTAGGATCGAGACCAATATAGAGCTCCAACCGGAACAGAGGCGAGAACTGCTTGCGTTGGCTTCGACCGAGTTTGCCAAGGCTTTGGGCAAGCCGGAAAGCTATATGATGGCGCAGCTGGTCGCCGGCGCCGATCTGATTTTTGCCGGCACGAACGAACCGGCCGCGTATGTAGAATTAAAAAGCATCGGCCTTAAGGATCCCAAGGAGTTGGCCAAGTTCGCGTGCGAATGGCTTCGGTCTCAGTTGAATATCCCGCCGCAGCGGGTCTATATCGAATTTATCGACATCGACCCGCAGCGGTGGGGCTGGAACGGCGGTACGTTCTAGCTTCAGTGGCCGTGATCGCCGCCTGAACTGCGCTTGAGCCTCGGGCCAGAAGGCGGCGCGGCGGCCTCCGCGGCAAAGCCAGCCGTGCGTTGGCCGCGCTGGCCGATCGCGCCGCCGGCGGCGCGGGCGATGTTCTCCGGCGTCAACCCGCCCAGCGTGCGGGCGGATTTGACCACCAGATCCGAATACGGGGTGATGTCCTGCTCGACCGCCAGGCTGCTGGTGACCACCGCTTCCAAGGTCTTATCCGCGTCAAAGCGCGCGCTCAGGACGACCGGATAGGCCGCATCGGCAGGGATCGGAATGCGGAAGTGGGGGTCGCCTTGCAGTGTGAGGCGAGACAAGACCCGCCCTTGGGCATCCAGGGCTTGGATCACCGCCTGGCGAACCGGACCCTCGTCGCTGACGACTTTGCCTTGAATGATGGTTGGACCGACAACGTTGCCGGCGTTGTCGTTGCCGCAGCCGGCCAAGAAGCCGGCCAAGAGTAAAGCCGCGAACCGATGGATTCGATGGATACGGTGCATTTCTCCTCCTCTAAACTTAAGTTGGATGGGACGACTTTTTTTGGCGTTCCTCCAGCGCGCGGAGCTTTTCAGGAGGGGCTTGGGTTTGATACTTAGCTTTCCACTCCGCGTAAGGCATGCCGTAAACGATTTCCTGAGCTTCGGCATAATCTATCGCCAACCCACGGGCTTCCGCCTCGGCCTTGAACCACTTAGCCAGGCAATTGCGGCAAAAGTCGGCGGTCAGCATCAAGTCAATGTTTTGGATCTCAGGGTGCGCCTGAAGGTGCTGGATCAGCCTGCGAAAGGCGGCCGCTTCGACCTCGGTGCGAAGGGCATCGTTGGGGATCGCCATAGGTTTTTCCATTAGACCGCGTGGTTAACCTTGCGCATCGCAAACGAACAGGCTAGCATAGCGCATCGCTGAAAATAGCTCGTTTGGATGAATGCGTTTCCGATAAATTATCACTCAAGGCTGCCGGCGCGTCTACAAGGCAGGGTAGGTCCTACGCGCAACGCAGGGCCGGCGCGTTCTTTGCTTAGGGCGGGCTTTGCCTTGCGGGAAACCGCAAGGCTTAGATTGCAGCGCCTTCTCCCTACTGACCTTCGGGCTAGACAGGCGCTTGCCGCGTATCTTGGCGTCCAGTCCTTGGCGGATTCTCCGTGGTGGTTCCGCATCGACGTGTATGTGTGAAAGACCATGAAATGGTTGTTTGATTTTTTCCCTGTCGTCTTGTTTTTCGTCGCCTACAAGCTCGCGGGAATCTATGCAGCTACGGCGGTGGCCATTGCCGCGACTTTGCTGCAGGTGGGTTATCTTTGGTGGCGCCGGCGGCAAGTGGAGGTGATGCACCTTGTTACTCTGGGGCTGGTCGTGATCTTCGGCGGCGCCACCCTGTATCTGCACGATGCGCGGTTTATCCAGTGGAAACCCACCGTGATCAACTGGTTGTTTGGCGCGGCGTTGTTGGTCAGCCAGTTTGTCGGCGAGAGACCTTTTATTCAGCGATTGATGGCCAATAACCTCGAGCTTCCCCAGCCGGTCTGGTACCGGCTCAACGCAAGCTGGGCGCTGTTTTTTTGGGTTTTGGGGGCGGTTAATCTGTTGGTTGCCTACTCCTTCGACACCGAGGTCTGGGTCAACTTCAAGTTGTTCGGCATGTTGGGTTTGACCGTCGCGTTTGCCTTGGTGCAGGCGATTTTTCTGGCGCGTTATCTCCAGCCGGAGTCCACGAAGGAGTAAATCGTGCTTTACGTAATCCTGGCTGAGGACGCGCCCGACACCTTAAAGCTGCGCCTGGAAAATCGTCCCGCGCACCTTAAGCGGCTGGAAGCTTTGCAGGAAGAAGGGCGGTTGGTCTTGGCCGGTCCTTTGCCCGCGATCGACAGCCCGGATCCAGGCCCGGCCGGGTTCAGCGGCAGCCTGATCGTGGCGGAGTTTCAAGACCTTGAAAGCGCCCGCCGTTGGGCGGCAAAAGATCCCTATCTGCTGGCCGGGGTCTATGCCCGGGTGACAGTGAAACCTTTTCTCCAGGTGTTTCCCAAATGAACGAGCGCGTGCGATCGATTGAAGACCGTTTGCGGCAGGCCTTCTCTCCGACCCACATGGAACTGATCGATGCCAGCCAGGCGCACGCAGGCCACGCCGAGGCCGGCGGCGCCGGGCATTTCTATCTGCGCATCGTCTCTCCCGCCTTTGCCGGCAAGAGCTTGGTGCAACGCCATCAGATGGTGTACCAAGCGCTTGCTGAATTCATGCCGAGCCAAATCCATGCCCTGAGCATTCAGGCTTATACTCCTGAGGAATATTCGACTAAAGGATAATCTTATGCGTAAACACTTTGCTCTCACTGCCCTGTCTTTGGCCTTAACCGCGTGCAACGCCGGCGGCAACAAAGTCGGCGAAGGCTTGAACCTGGCGCCGGTAGAGGACAAGGACGCCGTCGCCATCGTCAACGGCGTGCCGATCAGCCGGCTGGCTCTGGATTATGTCAAAGCCGAGATCAGTCGCGGCAACCCCGAGGCCAAAATCGACATCCCTGAAGACAAGCTGATCGAAGAATTGATCAACCGCGAGCTGCTCAAACAGGAGGCGGTGCAGAAGCAGCTTCCCCGCCAGCCGGAAGTGGCCGAGCGCGTCCGCTATACCCAGCGCATCGTCTTATCGCAGGCGGAAATAGAAGATTTCTTCAAAACCCACCCGATCACCGAAGACCAGCTCAAGGCCGAATACGACCGGCTGGTCGGCGCCATGAACCAAAACGAATACAAGGCGCGCCATATTCTGGTCAAAGAGCGCGAAAAGGCCGAGGAAATCATCAAGCAACTGGATCAGGGAAAAGATTTCAGCGAGCTGGCGAAAAAGCATTCCATCGATCCGGCCGCTTCTCAGGGCGGCGATTTGGGGTGGTTCGTGCCGCAGCAGATGGTCCAGCCGTTCGCCGATGCAGTCATCGCTCTGGAAAAGGGGCAATACACCAAGCAACCGGTGGAGACCCAGTTTGGCTGGCACGTGATCTTGTTGGAAGACACCCGCCAGAAGACTCCTCCGCCGTTTGAACAGGTCAAACCTCAGATCGAAATGCTGCTCAAGCGCAAGCGGGTGCAGGAGCACATCCAAGAGCTCAAGCAGAAGGCCAACATCAAGCTTTTGACCGCCCAAGCTTCGCCGGCGCAAGGGGAGCCTGCAAGCGAAGCGCAGCAGCCTTGACGCTCAAGCCCGCTGGGCGGCTTGAGCCTCTGGCGGGCGCAGGTAAACCCCGCCGCTCGCCACCTGGTTTCTGCCGTTGCGTTTGGCGACGTACAGGGCCTGGTCGGCGAGCTCCAAGAACCGCTGTTGGTCGATTTCGGTCATCGCTGTGACCTGGTTGGGGTTGTATTCCGCCAGGCCAATCGACAAGGTGACAGAAATCACCCGATGGTTGTGGTCGGTGATCTTGAGCGCTTCGATCCGCCTGCGGATGCGTTCGGCCACCTCTTGCGCGCGCTTCTCGTCGGCGCCAGACAGCAGGGCCACGAACTCTTCTCCGCCGTAGCGGGCGAGCACGTCTTGGCTGCGTAGCTGGGCGCGGATTTGGGAAGCGACTTCGGCCAGCACCAGGTCCCCCGTTGGGTGGCCGTAGGTGTCGTTGATCCGTTTGAAGTGATCGATATCTAGGAACAAACACGCCAAAGGCTCGCCGGTGCGCGCCGCGCGGTCGATCTCCTCCCCCAGACGCTGCTCAAAAAAGCGGCGGTTGTTGACCCCGGTCAAAGGATCGATCAGGCTGGTGCGGCGCAAGAGCTCAAAGTTAAGGGTGTTTTCCAAACAGACCGCCAGGATCTGGCGTAAGCGGTCGAGGAAATCGGTAGCCATCCCCAAGCCAAAACGCGAGCCGTCAGCGCTTCCCAGGTTCAAGGCGCCGAGCAGCTCCCCCCGGCGCACTAAGGGCAGCAGGGCGCAGCTTTTTAAGTTCATCGGTTCGGGAAACAAGGCTCGGTGTCTGGCGCCAACGGCCCCTAGGTAGGCTCGAAACGCCTTGCCGAAGATCGGCTGCAAAGAAGAGGCGGTGGGCAGGAGGATCAATTCCTTGAGGTTGTCCGATGCCAGTCCGTCCTCCTGCAGAAACTGTTTGATCTTGCCCTTCGCGTCGACGAGGGCGAGCGTGACGCACTCCAGCTCGAACACGGTGCGCGTGTCTTCGAGCACGTGTTCTACCAATTCGCGTAGAGAGTTGAGCCCTAAAAGCTGGGTTTCTAGCGATTGAAACCGGCGCAAAACTTCCTCGTTCTGGCGGATGCGGGCAAGCAGACGATCCAAGTGGCTCTCTAGAACACAAATCTCGGTTTGGAGCTGGTCGATCTCCGCGATCGGATCGGCTTCATCCACGGCTTGGCGTCTCGAATTGGCGCAATAGGTTTAAAAACTCCCCCTCGTCCATAATAGTAACCCCAAGTCGTCTGGCTTTGTCCAGTTTGGAGCCGGGCGCGGACCCAACGACGAGGAAATCGGTCACCTTCGAGACGCTCTCCGTCACCCGCGCGCCCAGCGCTTCGACTCGGGCCTTGGCTTCTTCGCGCGGCATGGACGCAAGCGCTCCGGTAAACGCGATCGTCTTGCCCGCAAGCGGCTTGGGGGCGGCGGTCGGCGCCGGCCAATGCACGCCGGCTCGGCGCAGGCGCTCGATGACGTCCAGGTTGTGAGGCTGGCGGAAGAAAGCGGCGATATGCCGGGCCACCACCGGACCGATGCCCGGGACCTGCTCGAGTTCATGCTCCTTAGCCGCCAGCAGGCGCTCCAAGGATTGAAAATGCTCGGCCAGAAGCTGGGCGGTGACTTCTCCGACCTCGCGGACGCCGAGCGCGTACAAGAATCTCGGCAGCGTGGTGGATTTGCTCTTTTCCAGCGCGCGCATGAGGTTTTGCGCCGATTTGGCCCCCATCCGTTCCAACTCGGCAAGTTGCTCCGGGCGCAGCGCGTACAGGTCGGCCACGTCGCGGATCAAGCCTTTTTCCAGCAATTGGTCGATCAGCTTTTCCCCCAGCCCCTCGATGTCCATCGCCCGCCGCGAGGCGAAATGCTTGATCGCCGCCTTGAGCTGGGCCGGGCAATACAGCCCGCCGCTGCAGCGGATCAGCGTGCCGCCGGGGTCGGCCACCGCTTCGGCGCCGCAGACCGGACAAGTCTTCGGCGGCTCGACCGGTTTGGCGTGGAGGGGGCGTTTTTCCAGGATTACCTTGACGATCTCAGGAATCACCTCGCCGGCACGGCGCACGATCACCGTATCCCCCACGCGGACGTCCTTGCGCCGCAATTCCTCGAAGTTGTGCAGGCTGGCGCTTTTGACCTCCACTCCGCCGACCCAAACCGGTTTAAGCTTGGCCACCGGGGTGAGGATGCCGGTGCGGCCTACCTGCACTTCGATCGCTTCGACCACGGTAGTGGCCTCATGCGCCGGAAACTTGTGCGCGATCGCCCAGCGAGGGGCGCGCGCGGTGTAGCCTAAAAGCTCCTGCCAGTCTAGGCGGTTGACTTTGTACACCGCCCCGTCGGCTTCAAACGGTAGCTTGTCCCGCCGTGCCAAAAGCTCCCGATAATACGCCAGACACCCGGCGGCTCCCTCGACCACCTCAAGTTCCTTGGCGATCGGTAAACCCCACGCTTTAAGCCGCGCGAGCAGTTCGGCTTGGGTCTTAGGCAGCTGCGCCTTGGGGAACGCCCCGACCCCGTAGCTGCAGAATTTTAGCGGGCGTTGGGCGGTGATTTGGGGGTCGAGCTGGCGCAGGCTGCCGGCGGCCGCGTTGCGGGGGTTGGCAAACACCTTCTCTCCACGCGCCAAGCTCAAAGCGTTGAGCCGTTTGAACTCCTTAAGCGGCATGAACACTTCGCCGCGGACTTCGAAGCGCTCAGGCCATCCCGAACCGAGCAGGCGCAGCGGCACGTTACGGATGGTTTTGACGTTGGCCGTCACCTCCTCGCCGGTGAATCCGTCGCCGCGCGTAGCCGCCTGCGCGAGCGCACCGCGCTCGTACAGGATCGAGACCGCAAGCCCGTCGAGCTTGGGTTCGGCGGTGTATTCGACCGTGTCTGTCCCCAGCCGCTCGCGCACCCGCCGGTCGAAATCCAGCACGTCCGCCTCGGTGAACGCGTTGTCGAGCGACAACATAGGCACCTCGTGCCGGACTTCGGCAAAAGCTTCCGCAGGGGGGGCGCCAACCCGCTGCGTCGGCGAGGTGGGCGTGATCAGTTCGGGATAAGCGGCTTCAAGCCGTTTGAGTTCGGCCATCAGCGCGTCGTATTCGGCGTCGGCGATGACCGGCTCGTCGAGCACGTAGTAACGGTAGTTGTGGTATTCGATCTCCCGCCGCAGCGCCTCCACCCGCTCGCGGATCGCTTCCGGCACCGCCATGCTCAGGCGTCCTTGAGTTGCCGCCGCCAGAGCGAGATCTTGACGGCAGTCAAGGGTTGGCGGCGGTCGTCCAGCTCGTTGCCGCCTAGGCGCTGGGCGAGCGCGTGGCAGGCGGCGATCATGCGCTCAAACGCCTCCAGCGGTCGGGAAACCTGCGCCGGCTGGAAGAACAAGGCCAGGCCGCGGGTCTTGAATTCATCCATCGCGTCGATGGGGAAGGTGCCTGGCTTGACCAGGTTGGCCACGCTGAACTGGATTTCGTCGTCCTCATAGGCGTGGAAGATCTCCATCTCGCCGTATTGTAGCCCTAGGTCTGCAAACGCCTTGAGCAGTTCGCCCCCCAAGAACGGCCGTTCGGGGGGGGCGACGACGCTCACCTGGATCACCTCGGGGAGGGTTGGGACTTTGGCCGGCGCAGCTTGGGCCGGTGGCTCGGCGGGATGCGGCTTAAGCTCGGCAGGTTCGGGTTCTAGGGTGGCTTCTTCCGCCTCCAGGACATCCACGTCCACCGGCGCGATTTCTTCGACCGGGTGGATCGAGATGGTGTCGATCTCCTGGACTTCCAAGTCCTCTGCCTCGGATTCGGCCTCCAAGCGGCGCAAGGTTTTATCGAGCCTCCGCCGCTGCCTTTTCAGGCGATTCCACACATACACGCCAAGCAGCAGCAAGACGCCCAAAGTCGCCAGCACGATCCGCAAGGTGGTCTGATCCGTTTCCATAAACTTAAAGCCCCGTTAGGCCGCCATCTCGGCCGCCTGTTTCAGATCCACAGTAATGACGCGGGAGACCCCAGGTTCGCGCATGGTCACGCCGATCAAGCGCTCGGCGATCTCCATGGTAGTTTTGTTGTGGGTCACGAAGACAAATTGTACCCGTTCCGCCATGGATTTAAGAAGCTCACCGAACCTGCCCACGTTGGCTTCATCGAGGGGGGCGTCGACTTCGTCCAAGAGGCAGACGGGGGCCGGGTTCAATTCAAAAAACGAGAATATCAAAGCGATCGCGGTCAGCGCTTTTTCCCCGCCGGACAGAAGGTGAACGGATTGATTGCGCTTGCCCGGCGGGCGGGCCACGACCCGCACTCCGGCCTCGAGCGGGTCCTCAGGACCGATAAGCTCCAGCCACGCTTCCCCGCCGCCGAACAGGGCCGGGAAGCGCTGCCGAAAATGGCGGTCGATGGTCTCGAACGTGGCCCGGAATAGGGCACGGCATTCGCGGTCGATCTGGCGGATGGCTTTTGTAAGCATTTCCAGGGAGGCGCTCAGGTCTTGGCATTGTTTGTCGAGAAAGCGCAGGCGTTCTGCGTGCTGGCGGTGCTCCTCGATCGCCGCCAGGTTGACGTCTCCAAGGCGGGCTTGCTGCGCTTTTAGCTCTTCTAGCCGGCTCTGCCAGCTTTGGATGGTCGCTGTTTCCGGCAGAGAGCCAAGGAGCTTGGGCAGATCCAGTCCTTCGGCTTCGGCTAAGACGGTTTGCCCGCGGACCCGCGCCGCCTCCGCGGCAAGTCGCGCTTCTTCTAGCGCGCGGCGTGCTTCGTCGCGGGCCTGTTCCAGCCGGCGCCGCCGCCCGGCTTGGTCTTGCTGCGCGGCTTCGGCGCGTTTGAGGGCGGTGCGGGTGGCGGCGAGCTCTTTTTCCAGGACCGCGCGGCGGGCGAGTAGGGTTTGTAATTCCCGCCGCCGCTGCTCGATCGGCGCTTTGCCTTCAACCTGCTCGGCCTGGGTGCGCTCCAGGCGCTCGCGCAGCTGCCGCTTTTGGGATTGGGCGCGCTGGAGTTGTTGCGCAAGCAGCTGGCGGGTGTGGGCGAGGCGTTCCAGCGCGGCGCGCAGCTTCGCGTTTAGGTCGCGGTGCGAGAGGGTTTGGGCGGCGATTTGGTCGAGCTCGGCGCGCGCCCGGTCGCACTCGCTGCGCCGCTGCGCCAGCGCTTCGGTTTGGGCCGTGTGCCGTTTGGTCTGCTGCGCCAATTTTTGCTCGCGTTCGGTCAGTTTGGTTTCAAGGGTTTGGCGTTGCTGCGAAGCGCTCTCAAGTTCCCGATTCAGGCGCTCGAGGCGTTGGCGCATTTCGGCCTGGCGCAGCTGGGCGGCGTGCAGTTCGGCCGCGCAGCGCTCGCTTAGGGCGTAACTGTCGCGCTCTTCGCGTTCAAGGGTCTTGAGGCGTTGCTCTGCCTCGGCAAGCTGCGCGCTCAGCCGGTTGAGCCGATCCTGCCACTGGCTGCGCGTTTGCGTAAGGGTTTCAAGGCGCGCGCGCAGTTCCTTGAGGGCTTTTTGGCGCTCTAGGATTCCGGGGTGGGCTTTCCTGAAGCCTTGAAGCTTTACCCAAGCGGGGCCGACCTGGTCGCCAGAAGGTGTGATCCAGCGCTCGTGCCCGGCCAATTCCCGGCGGCGGGCGAGGGCCTGCTCCAAGCTCTCGATGCAGCGATACCCGGCCAGCCAGGGGCTTAAGTCCCAGGGAGTTTTGAGCTTGGCCGCTAGGGCGTCGCCTTGGATCGGGCCGGTGTTCGGGCGAAGCTCGATCAAGGCAAGATTTTCCTTAAGTTCAGCCAAAGCTTGGGCAAAGCTTTGCAGGTCGCTCGCCACTACGGCCTCCAGCCATTCGGCAAGCGCGCTTTCCACCGCCGTTTCCCATCCAGCCTCGACTTCTAAGGATTCCCCAAGGCGCGGCGCGGCTTTGAGCCCGTGGGCCTCAAGCCAAGCTTCAAGCGCGCGGTCTTTGCCCAAAGCGTGGCTCTGCAAGCTTTGCAGTCCCGCCAGCTGCCCTTGCAAGCGGTTGAATTCGGCCTCCAGCTCCTTGAGTTGGCGCTCGCTTGCCTGTTTTTGCTCGATGCATGCGCGCAGGACTTCAGCGGCCGCGGCGACCTCCTTAAGTTTGCGCTCTCTGAGGGCCTTGGCCTGCGCGGCTTGGTGGGCGAGGGAAGCTCGGTCCAAAGCCGCCAAAGCGTGGGCAAGCTGCTCGCGCTCTTGGCTGAGCTGGGCCTGGCGCGCGTGGCTTTGCGCGAGCTGCTGTTCTAGATGGCGGATCTCGGTTTTGAGTAGCTCAAGCTGCGCCGCTTCTTGCCCGTGCGCCTCGCGCTCGCGGTCAAAGCGCTCTTGCGCCTCCCGCCAGCGGCGTTCCGCCGCCTGGAGCCGCGCTTGGCTTTCCTCGAGTTGAGCCAGGGCTTGGCTTTGCTCGCGCGCCAGGCGCTCTTGCTCCTCTTCCAAGCCGTCCAGCTGGGCCTGGATCTCGGCGCAGTGTTGCTCGCTGCGGGCCAGTTCAGCGCGCCAGGCTTCCAGCGACCGCTCGCGTTCCTCCAGGGTCTTTTGCGCGTGGCGGAGGCTCTGCTCGCACTGGCCGAGGGCGGCGTTTAGCTCGTAGAGCTGGCCTTGTTGTTCCTGGAGCTGGCGGCCTAGGCGCTCGGTTTCGGCTCGGGTTTGGGCCAAAGACTGACCGGCTTGATCAAGCGCGGCTTGGGTTTCGGCGAGCGCTTGCTCTTGCTCACGCACTTTGGCTTGCTGGCGGCGGTAGTCGCGCTCGGCTTCCCGCCATTTGAGGGCGATCAGCTCTTGGTGGCAGTGCGCGATCGCTTGGCTTAGGCCGCGGTACTTTTCCGCCGTCTTGGCCTGTTTGGCTAGCCGGTCGACTTGCTGTTTGAGCTCGCCTCGGATGTCTTCGGCCCGCTGCAGGTTGGCGCGCACGTGTTCGAGCTTGAGTTCGGTCTCGTGGCGCCTCTCTTTGTATTTGGAGAGACCGGCGGCTTCCTCGATGAACAGGCGCAGCTCTTCCGGTTTGGCTTCGATCAAATGCGTGATCATCCCTTGCTCGATGATGGCGTAGCTGCGCGGTCCAAGGCCCGTGCCCAAGAGCACGTCGAGGACGTCGCGGCGGCGGCAGCGAGTGCCGTTGATAAAGTACTGGGACTGGCCGTCGCGACTGAGCTCGCGCCGCAAAGCGATCTGGGGAAATTTGGCGTACTCTTCTGCGCAGCGCCCCTCGCGGTTGTCAAAGACCAACTCCACGCTCGCGAAGGCGGCCGGCTTGCGCGTCTCCGAACCGTTGAAGATCACGTCCGGCATGGCGCTGCCGCGCAGGTGCTTGGCCGAAGTTTCCCCGATCACGAAGCGCACCGCGTCGATGAGGTTCGATTTGCCGCAGCCGTTGGGGCCGACGATGCCGATCAGGCGCTCGGGAAAGACCACGGTGGTGGGTTCGACGAAGGACTTAAAGCCGGCCAGCTTGATTTTTTCCAGGCGCATGCACGGATGGGAGCGGTGGGGCGTCAAAGGTTTTTGCGGTATTATACTGGTTCGCCGATCGCTAAGAAGCCCTATGTCGACTCAGCCGAGCAAGACTCTAGAAACCTTTCCCAACCCCAAACCCGAGCGCGATTACACCATCCGCATCGAATCGCCGGAGTTTACCTGCCTGTGCCCCAAGACCGGCCAGCCCGACTTTGCCACGATTCTGGTCGAATACATTCCCGATCAAACCTGCATCGAGCTCAAATCCTACAAGCTCTATCTTTGGTCCTATCGCGAGGAGGGCGCGTTCCACGAGGCGGTCACCAACCGGATCCTCGACGATTTGGTCACCGCCTGCCGGCCGCGCTGGATGAAGGTCGAGGCGCGCTTTAACGTGCGCGGCGGGATTTACACCACGGTGGTGGCCGAGTATCGGGCGCCGGCTTAAGCCGGCCGATGGAGGCAAAACCTACACGCTTTGCCGCCGCGGAGCATACACTCGGTTTGCAGGACGGGTTGATCCAAAAGGCCGTCGAGCAATCCCAGGTCCAAGGCGCAGACCTCGGGGTGCTCTTTGGCCAGGTCGTGATAGACGCAGTTTCTGGCGGCGATGGTTTCTCCCTCCAGTTTGGCCTCGTACCCCAAGGTGTGCATGAGCTGGACGATAGCGGCGAGGCGCTCTTTTGGGGGGTGGGCGACAAGCGGCGCGCGCAGCGAGGCGGCGGTTTCCTGGCCTAAGCGATAGAGCAAGCTCTGCACGGCGGCGCTGCCCAGTTCCTGCAACAAATGCTCGAGCAAGAGCTTGGAAAACCAGGCGTACTGCTTGGGGAACAGGTGCACGCCGCGCTCGCTCAAGGCATAAGCTGGGCTTGGCCGGCCGCCGGTTTTGCGCAGTTCCTTTTGGGCGACGTAGCCTTCGCGTTCCAGGGCCACAAGATGCTGGTGCACGGCCGCTTTAGAGACTGCCAGGGCCTGCGCCAGCTCGTCCATGGTGAGCCCTTCTGGGTGGTCGAGCAGTAAGTGCAGTAAGCGCTGTTGGCGTTGGCCGAAAGCGTCGAGCACAGTCTTTCTCCATTAATTTATAAACAAAAATATTGACAAACTAAATAAAGCTCAGTTTACTACTGCTATAAAAAATACACCAGGAGAGAGTTATGCGTAGATACCGGTTCTTTGCGGCGTTGATTTTAAGTTTGGGTATAGGGGCGCCGCTTGAGGCGGCGGTTCATCACATCACTTTGCGGGCGGTGAAGCTGCCCTCGGGGCAGCTCGCCTACGAGATGGTCCGCCATCAGGTGGAAGACCAAGGGCAGGTGCAAGATCGAACTTCCCACTACGCCCAAGGGCCGACCATCCCCGGGCCGACCTTGGTGCTCACCGAAGGCGATACCGCCAAGGTCACGTTGGAGCACGGCATCGAAGGTTCGGACTTGCCGGTCAGCATTCACGTCCACGGTGTCCATTATAAATTTACCAGCGACGGCACCACCCGCACCTTAAGCGAGACCATCGACTCGGTCGCCTATCCGGGCAAACCCTATACCTACGAATGGAATGCGGCGCCCGGCACGGTGGGCACCTGGATGTATCACGACCACGCCTTCGGCGACCCGCTGGTGGGAGCGGAAGATCAGGGCTTGTTTGGCACCCTGATCGTCAATCCTAAGGACGGGAAGGTCGAGGCGATGATCGATGGCAAGATCCAGAAGGTGGACCTTAAAGACATCAAGCGCGAATTCATTTTGTGGATGCACGAGACCACTTTCTGGGGGCAGGAGCTCAATCATCTCGTCAACCGCCAGATTCCGCTTTGGACCAATCCCATCGTCGGGGCGCGCCTGGGAGAACTGGTGCGCTTCCACGTGATCGGCCTGGGGACCGCCTTCCACACCTTCCACCTCCACGGTCACCGTTGGATCGAGCCGGGCACCACCCACGTGGTGGACACCGTCAACGTCGGCCCGATCAGCCGCACGGCGTTTGTGGTCAAAGCCGGCGAGGGGGTAGGGCCGGGCGACTGGCACTACCACTGCCACGTGGTCCAGCACATGCAGAGCGGGATGATGGGCAAGTTTCGCGTCGTGCAATAACCATTCAAGAGGAGGAGTGACATGCAGCTGAAAACCTTGAGCCTTGCCGTAGCCTTAGCCGCTGGAATGGCGCTTGTCCCTGCTGCCGAAGCGGTCGCGCTCAAAGCGCAGCAAAGCGCGGCTGCGCCGGCATCTGCCGCCGCTGAGGAGGGAGCGATCCTCAGCGTCGCGGGGGTGCTGCCCGCCGCCACCTTGCAGATGACCGACGAACCGGGCCTTTGGTTCAAAGACCCCACCGACGGCGACGCCTTGGTAGTGGTCAAGCCGGGCGATGCGGTGCTGATCAAGATGACCGACGTCAACGCCGAGCACACCATCACTAGCCTGATCTGGCAGCCGGGGGCGAAGGATTTCCCGGTCGACCAGGAAAAGCCTTCGACTTCCAGCGTCACCGCCAAGTTCGACAAGCCCGGCCTGTACGTCTTCACCTGCAAGGTGCACCCGTACATGTTCGGCGCGGTGGTGGTGGACGACCCCAATACCCCGGGGCTGGACATTGGCAGCGAGATCCAGCTCGTCACCGGGGCCAAGGTCCCGACCACCAGCGACATCGCCAAACGTCTGCTGCGCACCTTCTTCGTCGTGACCACCCCTTCGCTTTGGCGCGACTACAGCAAGCCCACCTGGGAGGTGAAACTGCCGGACATCCCCTTGAACTTGGGCGGCCAGCAAATCTCCTTGAGCGCCTTGAGCGTGTCGATGCCCAACGAGACTTTCAACCCCAAGGTTCCTGGGGTCGGCGAAGTCTGGGTTAATACTCAGTTCGAGAAAATCGCCGGCAAAACCAAGTTCGGCTCGGCCACGCAAGTGGACGCCGCGACTTGGAAAATTAAAAAGAAGGTCAAAGGCATCGAGACCAATATGAACCACCCCCACAACATGTGGACCGATGTGGCTTACCGCTACATTTATCAGACCGAGTGGTTCGACAAACGCCTGACCACCTTCGACCGTGACAAAGGCACCATCTACAGCGTGGTGACCGTAGGTCAAGACCCCTCGCACGTTATGACTCGCCCCGGCACCGACGTGCTGTACGTGGCGATCAACGGCGAAGAGCGGGTAGCCAAACTCTCGCCCGGGGCCAACCACAATCTGCTCGGGGCGATCAACCTAGGTCCCCACACCGGCCCGCACGGCCACTGGATCGGCGACGACGGCAAATACCTGGTGACGCCCAACGCGCTCGCGGGCAGCGTTTCGGTGGTGGACCTAGACAGCGAGCAGGTGACGACCATCCCCACCGGGGCGGTGATCCCGATCGCGGTCGGGATGACCCCGGACGGCAGCCGCGCTTATGTCACCAACTTGCTGGGCAGCCCGCCGCTTCTTTCCACCATGAGCGTGATCGATCTTAAGACCAAGAAAAAAATCCAGGACATCGACCTGGCCCAAGACTACGATCCCATCTCGGGGGAGACCAAGGGGCCAGCCTATGGTCTTCTGCCGATCCAGACCCCCGTCAGCCCGGACGGCAAGTACGTGGTCACCGCCAACACCTTGAGCGCCACGATCTCCATTTTGGATACGGCGACCGGCAAGGTGATCAAGCAGCTGCCGGCCGATCCCGGGGCGCATGGGGTGGAATACGGCTTTAAAAAAGGCGGCGGCTATTACGCCTACGTGGCGAGCAAGTTCTCCAACGCCTTGATCGTGGTGGACATGGACACTCTAGAGATCGCCGGCAAGATCCTTCTGGCCGATCCGAACGACCCCCAAATCACCGGCCTCAACGGCTACGGCGGCCAGGGGGTGTTGCCGCTGCCCATCGCCATGCACGGCTGGCTCAAAGAAACGTTGAAGCTCAAAGGAAGCGGCCAGCTCAGCCCCGAGGTCGAAGGCTGGCTCAAAGAGCTCACGCCGCAGCAACAAGGCATGTAATTCTCCCCTACTGCTTCCTTCGCCGCCCTTCAAAGGCGGCGAAGGTTTTTTGTTCGCTGCCTTTCTGTCACAATGAAAACTTTGGGTCTGTGTGCAGAGGCGGCAATGGCGGCAGAATTCGAGCTTGAAATCGCGCGCCAAGTTTGGGAGAACAAATACCGGGCCGAAGGCGAAAAGAGCCTAGAAGACACCTGGCGGCGCGTGGCGCAGGCGGTGGCGAGCGCCGAAGACCATCCAGGCCTTTGGAGTCAGCGTTTTTATGAATTGCTTTCCGGCTTTAAGTTCCTTCCCGGCGGCAGGATTTTGGCCGGGGCGGGGACCCAAAAGCAGGTGACTTTGTTCAACTGCTTTGCCATGGGGCTGATCGAGGATTCCTTGGACGGCATCTTCCAAGCGCTCAAGGAAGGCGCGCTCACCATGCAGCAAGGCGGCGGGGTGGGTTATGACTTTTCGACGTTGAGGCCGCGCGGCAGCTTGGCCAAAACCGTGGGCGGCATCGCCTCAGGTCCGGTCTCGTTCATGCGCATTTGGGATGTGACCTGCGCGACCTTGCTTTCGACCGGGACGAGGCGCGGGGCGATGATGGCGACTTTGCGCTGCGATCATCCCGACATCGAGGAATTCATCGACGCCAAGCGCGACCCCCAGGCGCTGCGCAATTTCAACCTTTCGGTCGAGGTGACCGAGGCGTTTTTGCAGGCCGTGCGGCAGGATACCGATTGGCCGCTGGTATTCCCGCAAGCCAGCCTGGCCGAGGGGGTCGGGGCCGGAACCGTGACGCGCGACTGGCCGGGATACGCGCAACCGGTACCTTGCCGCGTGCTCAAAGTCGTGCGCGCGCGAGCGCTGTGGCAGAAAATCATGCGCGCCACGTACGAGACCGCCGAACCGGGGGTGATCTTCATCGACCGCATCAACCGCCTCAACAACCTTTCCTACTGCGAGCGCATTTACACCACCAACCCCTGCTCGGAGCTGCCTTTGCCGCCGTATGGGGCGTGCGATCTGGGTTCGTTCAACCTGACCGCGTTCGTGCGCGATCCCTTTGCGCAAAACGCGCGCTTTGACTTTGCCGCGTTCACCGAGCTTGTGCCGCTGGCGGTCAGGTTCCTAGACAACGTGATCGAGGTCTCGCGCTTTCCCCTTCCCGTCCAGCGTCAAGAGGCTCAGGCCAAGCGCCGCATCGGTTTAGGAATTACAGGCCTGGCCGATACCTTGATCATGCTGAATCTGCACTACGGCAGCGAGGAAGGGCGCGCCTTCGCCGCCAAAGTCATCAAGACCCTGTGCCACGCCGCCTATCGCGCCTCGATCGAGTTGGCCAAGGAAAAAGGCGCGTTTTCTGCGCTGGAGCGCGAAAAGTACCTTGCCGGCGGCTTTGTCGCCACCTTGCCCGAAGACATACGCCAAGCCATCGCTGCTTACGGTATCCGCAACGGCTTGCTGCTCGCCATCGCCCCCACTGGCTCGATCAGCCTCTTGGCCGGCAACGTCTCCAGCGGCCTAGAGCCTGTGTTTGCCTTCCGCTACAGCCGGCGCCTGCAACTGCCCGATGGCCGTTGCGCCTGGCTCGAGGTCGAAGACGCCGCGTTTCGCCTCTGGCAAAAGCTTAAATCCGGTGCGCCGCTCCCGCCGGCTTTCGTGACCGCGACCGAGCTGGATCCAGAGGCTCACCTCAAGATGCAGGCGGCGCTCCAGGCTTACGTCGACAGCGCCATCTCCAAGACCATCAACGTGCCGGAGGATTATCCGTTTGCCGCGTTTGAGAACGTGTATTGGCGCGCTTACGAATTGGGCCTTAAAGGGTGTACGACGTATCGCCCCAACCCCATCCGCGGGGCGGTGCTGCTCGCCCCGCCCGAGACCCACTGCTGCGAAGTCACCCGCGAGGGCGACTGAAGTTCATTCGGGAGCAGGATGGTTGTGGCGTTTGACCTCGCCGCGTTGGATACGCGCGTATTCTTCAAGCTGGCGGGCAGCGGCGTCAAACGCATCGCGGATCGCCACGTAGGCGTCCTCATAGGCGTGGTTGTCGTGGTGCTCGCGGCTGATGACGATCTCCTTGCCGGGCACGCTCAGATCGATGCGCACGTGGTAAAGGTCGCCTTTATTGTGGTTATGGTGGGTGCGTTCCACCATCACCCGGCAACCGATGATCCGGTCGTAGTAGCGTTCCAGTTTTTGCACTTTCTCCCGAATCTTGGCTTCCATGGCCTCGGAAGGCGGCAGTCCCCGGAACGTGACCTGAAGTGGTATCTGCATGATGGCTCCTTGTTTTCTGCTTAATGACAGTCAGGGACAGTAGCTTGCTTTTCTATTTTAGAGTTTTTTTGCACGACGGTGAATGCGCCGTAACGTTCCGGTTCGGTGCAGCGCCACAGGATCAGGCCCGTTCGAGGTGGAGCGAATTCGATGGCCTGCCGTCCTGGGCGAAGATCGAGTCCCACGCCAAACGAGGGAATCTCGAGCCGCCCTCGGCAGAAAGCGTCTTCGGTGACTTCGATCTCCCAGCGCACCGGTTGGTCCTGCTCCAGCGTGAAGCGGTCGGGGATAAAACCGTCGTTCCCCACCGTCATCGCGATCGTCGTGATCGTCTGGGTCTGGCGCCAGCTCGGCCACTTCTGCTCGGCGAGCGCGACTAGGCTGCCTAGGTCGTAACCGCTTTGGGTGAGGATCAAACCGCGGTTGAGCATCACCGCGCCCATCCCGACCACCACCGCGCTTGACACTTTGACCAGCACAGGCGCCGCCCCCTTGACCAAGGTCGTGGCGAACACGCCAAAGCCGATCAGCATCGGTAAAGTGCCCAGACCGAAGAGGAACAACAAGGCGGCTCCTCGGAGCGGATCGCCGGTGCCGGCGGCCAAGACGTACATGGCTTGCAGCGGGCCGCAGACGATCATCAGGCCGTTGGCCAGACCGATGACGAAGGGGTGGCTGCGCTTCTTGTATTGGCGGCCGATAAAGCGCATTAAAAAGGCCGGGGTGCGAAACTGGATGCGTAGCCTAAGCAGGCCGAGCAGGCTCAAACCAAAAAGGATCAAAAAAACGCCGGCCCCCAAGGCGATGACCCCGCGCAGCCACGGGGTAAAAGCAACGATCCCGCCGAGTGTGGCAAATGCCGCACCGATCGCCGTATAGGACAAGGTCTTGCCTAACCCGTACCACAGGTGGGACAAGTAGCGCGGCCGCCCGAGGGCCGCATCTTGAGTGGTATAGCCGAGCACCAGCGCGCCGCACATCCCCACGCAATGGAAACTGGTAAAAAACCCGGTCACCAAAGCCAGCGCGTAATTCATCTCGCCCAGAAGCTGGGGATGGCCATAGCCGCGCATTCTTTGATCCAGATACACGATCAGGAGGATGCCCAAACCGCCGACTGCCGAAAATATCCAACGTTTGCTTGCTGTCACGTAAGCTTTTGCGCTGAAGGATGAACGAAACACTATAGCCAAGACTGTGCCAATCGCGAAGCAGCCTGCAGGATACCTTGAGGACTTGGGGATCAGAATGCGGCTTTTCCCAGAGGGGTGTGGGAAATCCCGCAGTTTTTTGCGGATTTTGGTCGTCTTTTAAAAAGAAATTTTTTATCCTGCAAAGCATTAGGGTATTTGGCATAGCTTATGTATATAGGAAAGCACCGTTTTAACCGCTCACAGGTGCTTGCCATGGCCGACAACGCGATGATCCATCACCTCTCTTCCCAACCGCAATACGACACCGGCGCGCTGCTTTTGAGCACCGGGTTGACGGTGGCTGCCTTGATTCTGGCTCCGGCGTTGGCAAGCCGGCTTGGGTTAGGCGCGGCTTTGACGGGCGCTTTGCGAATGGCGCTGATGCGCGCTTCCAGCCGCGTGGTCCATGGAGGGCAACGCGAAGAATGCGCCGACGGCGGCGCCGGGTTTAGTTGTCATTGAGGCAAAAGCGCGGTTTTGGACTTAAGGCGCCAAGGATGGCGCTTTTTTTTATGGCAATCGGTTAAAATAAAATTTTAAAGTCGATCGATTGCCGCCAAGATGAACTCGACCAAGCCAAGCTGCGACCTGTGCGCCCTGCCGGTGGAGATTCCGGATTTCACCCTGATGACCAAAAGCGGCCTCAAGCGCTTTTGCTGCGAGGGGTGTTTAGGGATTTACCGGCTGCTGCACGAGGGCGAGGTGGTGGAAGAGGCGGCCTCCGATCCTTCTTTGCCAGAGTCCAGTCCTAAATCCTAATTTAAGGAGCACGAGCATGGCGCACGAACACGCAAAAATGGCCGAAACCGCCAAGCCCAGCCAGATGGGGATGACTATGGGCGGAATGGGGGAGATGATGGAGATGTGCTCGTCGATGATGGGCATGGAAATGGGCCCGATGATGATGGGAAACTCCGCCAACCCGATGAAGCCTGCTGCCGCCATCGCGGTGGTCACAGCGAGCGCCAACCCGGGAAAATCTCTGCTCAAACGGCTCGCCCGCAATCCTTGGGTGTGGTTCGGGTTGGGAGTCGCCGCCGGGATTTTGATCCACCGTTACCGTAAAGAAATCATCGCGACCGCAGTCAAGGTGGGCGAGAAGGGCAAGGACTTTATTCTGCAGCAAAAAGAATCTCTGGAAGACATCGTCGCCGAGACCCAAGAAAAATAAATGCTCACCCGTCAAGTCATTTTGCGCTACCGGGCGCCGGGACACGCGCGTTTTGCCTTGCCTTACGTGCTTTGCCAGCCGGAAGTCGCCGCGCGCCTGACCGCCCAGATTGAGGCGCTAGATGGGGTGTATCGGGTTCGCCTGCAGGGCAACAAGCTCTCGATACGCTATCAGGAAGCGTTTTTGACTTTTGCCCAGCTCGCCCGCGCCCTGCACACGGCCATCACCCAGTTGGAACAAGGCGGCAAGCTGCCCCAATTGGCTCCGCGCCAGCCGCCCTTAGCCAGGCTCAAGCACAGCGCTCCGGTCAAATGGCTGCGCGCCAAATTCGAAGAGGTGCGCGAGACTTTGACCGCTTTCGGGATCCTGCTGCGCCGCGGCTTCAAACACGGCTCCAAGCTGGTCCACGACCCCAAGGCCTTGGCGTTTGAATTCGCCAACGACGTTTTGGTCCTGTATCTGATCCGCATCCACTGGCACCGCATCGTCAGCGAATGGATCCCGCATCCGATCAAATACCGCTATGAATGGGCAGCGGTGTTTTATCTGACTTATCTTTTGGTCCGCTCGCGGCTGCCCAAATGACAGCTTTCACCATTGCCCATCGGCTGCCGCGCCGCGTTCGCCTCGTCGCGCCGGCGCTCAAAGGCGATCCCGAAAAAGCGTACCTTTTTTCCATCCTGCTCACCAAGCGCGCCGGGGTCAAGCAGACCAAAGCGACCCCCCAGTTGGGTTCGGTGACGATCTGGTTTGATCCCAAAGAGCTGCCGCTGCCTGCGCTTTTGCAAATCTGCCAAACGCTGCTTGGCCATTTGGCCACCGCCCAACCCAAATGGCCGACGGCCAGAGCCCAAACCGCGAGCGCGCGCACCCTGCAGTTTGCGATCGAGGGCATGACGTGCGCCTCTTGCGCCTTGCTGATCGAATTGTTGCTCAAGCGCGACCCGCGCATTTTGGAAGCCAACGTCAACTTTGCCAACCAAACCGCGTGCGTGACCGGCGCGGTCTCCAAAGAGGAGTTGTTTGAGCTGGTCAGTCGCCTAGGTTACCGGCCCCATCCGCTCGACACCGTCGCCCAGCGGCGGGAATGGCTCGCGCTTGAGCGCGCGCGCATCGCCGCAGAAAAGCGCCGCTTGGTGAGTGCCTTGGGTTTGAGCCTGCCGGTGATGGCGATCGCCATGCTTCACCCGCGCCAGAGCTTCTGGTACTGGCTGAAATTCCTGTTCACTTTGCCGGTGGTCTTGCGCAGTGGCCGGCCGTTTTTCACCACCGCGATCCAGTTCGCCAAGGTCCGGGCCGCCAACATGGACACCTTGGTGGCTTTAGGAGTGGGGGCAGCGTTTGGCTACAGCGCGATCGCCTTGGCTGCAGGCCGCTACCGCGATTTGTACTTCGAGGCCGCCGCCGGCATCGTCAGCTTCGTGCAGCTTGGTCGTTACCTGGAAGAGAAAGCCAAAGGCCAAGCCCATGAAGCTGTGTTCAAGCTGATCGAGCTCCAACCTAGGACCGCCGCCCGCTTGGAGGAGGGACGCGAGGTGTGCGTGCCGGTGGAGCAGCTCAAGGTCGGCGACCTCGTGCGCGTTCGGCCCGGCGAGCGCATTCCTACCGACGGGGAGGTGGTCGAGGGCGTCTCCGAAGTCAACGAAGCCTTGCTCACCGGTGAGGCGATGCCGGTGAGCAAACGCCCGGGCGACAAAGTGATCGGCGGTTGCATCAACGGCGCCGGGGCGTTCACGCTGCGGGTTACTGCCGTCGGCGCCGATACCGTCTTGGCCGGTATCATCCACTTGATGGAACAAGCCCAGGGCGCCAAGCTCCCGATCCAAAAGGCGGTGGATAAGATCTCGAGCCGCTTCGTGCCAGCGGTGATCGGGGTGGCGGCGTTGAGTTTTGCCGGCTGGCAGATGCAGGGTCAGTTTGCGCTAGCGCTTAAGTCCGCCATCTCGGTGCTGCTCATCGCCTGCCCGTGCGCTCTGGGGCTGGCGACCCCGGCGGCCATCCTGGTCGGAACCGGGGCGGCGGCGCGGCGCGGCATCTACATCAAAAACGGCCCGAGCCTGGAGCTTGCGGCCAAGCTTTCCGCTTTGGTGTTCGACAAGACCGGCACCTTGACCCAAGGCCGGCCCGAAGTCACCGAGGTGGTGTGGCTGGCCGCCGGTGACCCCAAAGAGTATTGGCGCTGGATCGGCGGCGCCGAAGTCAACTCCGAACACTTCCTAGCCCGCGCCCTGGTCGCCCAAGCCCAAGCCCAAAAGTTGGCTCTGCCCTCGCCGCAAGCCTTCCAACTCGTTCCCGGCGAGGGCGTCAAAGCGCAGGTCGAAGGGCGCGAAGTGCTGATCGGCAACGCGGCTTGGATGGCGCGCCACCAAGTGGCCTTGGAAGCGTTTGCCGGCGCCTGCGCAAAACTGGGGGCGGAAGGCAAAACCGCGGTTTTGGTGGCGGTCGATGCCAGACCCACCGCCGTGATCGGCATCGCCGACGCTTTGCGGCCCGGAGCCAAAGCGGCGATCGCCGCTTTGAAGCGGATGGGTATTCAAACCTTCATGGTCACCGGCGACGCCGAAGCCCCGGCGCGCTTTATCGCCGCTCAGGTGGGCATAGATCAGGTCGTCGCCAACGCCAAGCCGCAGGACAAGCTCGACCTCATCGAGCGCCTCAAGCGTCAGGGCGAACGGGTCGGGATGGTCGGCGACGGCATCAACGACGCCCCCGCCTTGGCGGCGGCCGATGTGAGCTTTGCCGTCGGCTCGGGCACCGACATCGCCGTCGCCGCCGCCGACCTGACTCTGGTCCAGGCCGACATCGCCAAAGTCGCCGACGCGATCGAGATTTCGGCTTTCACCTTGCGGGTGATTTATCAGAATCTGTTCTGGGCGTTTTTGTACAACACCGTCGCGATCCCGGTCGCCGCCTTGGGCAAGCTCAACCCCATGATCGCCGCTGGGGCGATGGCCTTGAGCTCGGTGTCGGTGGTCGCCAACTCTTTGCGTCTTAAGTCCCAATGATCCTTACTCTTGCGTTTTTAAGTGCGTTGCTGCCTGCGCTGGCTTTCGCCCAGGTGGACGAAGCCTTGAAAGCTCAGCTCGCGGTCCAACAGGAGGCGGCTGCCATCCAACGCCAGATCGATGCCCTGGACGAGGAGAGCCGAAAGCTCCTGGAGGAATACCGCGCCCAGGCGGCGGCTTTGGACGAGCTGACCGCTTATGCCGACCAGCTCGATAAGCTCGTTGCCGATCAGGCGCAGGAGATCGCCGAGCGGGAGCGCCAATTGGCCGAACTGGAGACCTTAAAGCAGCACCTGTTCCCGTTTCTGCTCGAGATGCTCAACGCCCTCGAGCAGATCGTGGCGGCCGACACCCCTTTTCTCCTTGAGGAGCGCAAAGCGCGCCTGGCCTCGCTGCGCGAGGTTTTGAGCCGCGCCGACGTCAGCCTGGCGGAGAAATACCGTCGGTTGATGGAGGCCTTTCGGATTGAGGCGCAGTACGGCCACAATTTGGAGACCTATGAAGGCCCTTTGCCCACCGATGGCGATCACCGGACCGTGCGCTTTCTGCGCTTCGGGCGGGTAGGATTGTACTACTTGACCCTGGACGGGCAGGAGGGCGGCGTGTTCGACCCTAAAAGCCGTGCTTGGCACAGGCTGGAAGCCGAGGACCTCAAGCCTTTAGAGCAGGCGATGCGGATCGCCGCCAAGCAGGCGCCGCCGGATTTGGTCATCCTCAAGGTTCCCGCTCCGGAGGCGCCATGAGGTGGCTTTGGTGGCTGTTGTGGCTGCCGATCGCGGCGACGGGCGCCGATTTTCACCAGTTGCTGGAGAAAATCCGCCGCGAGGGGGTGGCCGAGCGCGCCCATCAGGAAGAGCGCCTTAAGCGGTTCTTGGCCGAGCACGCGCGGCGGCAACAGCTGGTCGATGAGCTTAAAGCCGAGCTCGCCAGAACCAAAGCTCGCGCCGACGCCCTGCGCGCGCGGTTGGAGGCGGGGGAAAAGCGCCTGGCGGAATTGGATGATCAATGGAAGAACCAGGCCGGCGACCTGGAAGAGCTGTTCAGCCAGGCGCGCCAGGACGCCCAAGCGATCAAGTCCTTGCTGCATGACTCCTTGGTCAACGCCCAGCAGCCGGGGCGGCTCAAGTTTTTGGACGAGCTGGCAAGCCCAAAGCTCAAGGCGAGCTTGGAGGATCTCAAGCGGCTGTGGGACGTCCTGCTCTCCGAGATCGGCGAAAGCGGCCGCGTCGTGCGCTTTAGCGCCCCCGTGGTGGCGCCGGATGGCAGCGAGCAGAACCGCACCGTAGTTCGGGTAGGGGTGTTTAACGCGTTTTCCCAGGGACGTTATCTGCGTTATCTGCCCGGCTCCGAGCGCCTGCTCGACCCGGTCCAGCAGCCGCCGGGGCGGCCGCGGCGGCTGGCCGCCGACCTGGAGCAGGCCCAAGGCGGCTGGCACAAAGTTGCGCTCGATCCATCGCGCGGGGCCTTGCTCGCCTTGGTCGCCCAGACCCCGGGGTGGCTCGAGCGCTGGCTGCATCAGGGCGGGGTGGTCGGCTACTTTATCATCGCGCTCGGCGCGCTCGGGTTGGCGATCGTTTGCTGGCGTTATGGCGATTTGATCCTGGTCGAACGGCGGCTGCGGCGGCAAAAACCTCTTCCCGAACCGCGGCTGGACAACCCCATCGGCCGTCTGCGCCAGGCCCTGGCCGAACGCAAGAGCGCCCAGGGTGGAAGCGACGAGACGTTGGCGGTGTATCTGGACGAGCTGGTGCAGCATGAACTCCAGCGCCTGTACTTGGGTATGAACACCTTGAGCACCTTTGCCACCATCGCTCCCCTGCTGGGGCTGCTCGGCACGGTGTTGGGAATGATCGAGACCTTCGACGCCATCGCCCTGTTCGGCACCGGCGACCCCAAGCTGATGTCGAGCGGGATTTCGCTGGCCTTGGTGACCACCGAGCAGGGATTGACGGTCGCCATCCCCTTGCTCATCGCGCACAGTTTCCTGCGCGGGCGCGCCGAGCGGATCGCGGCGCTGATCACCGAGGAAGGGGCGGAATTGTTCGAACGTTACAGCCATGGTTGACTCCTTATTGGCTTTGTTTTATCGAGGCGGCCCTCTGCTCTGGGCGATTTTGTTGGCCTCGGTCGGGATGTGGTATCTAATCTTTGCAGGCTTTGACCGCCTCATGCGCGAGTTGCCTAAAATTCAGGCCGAATTGAACGCGCGCTGGCGTGCGCGCAAACGTTCGCGCGTGGGCGGGGAAGTTTGCCGCTTGGGGCTGCTCGCCCTGGCCGAGAGCCGCCTAAAGAGCGGCCTTTTTCTGCTCGAGGCGCTGGTGCAGGTTTTGCCGCTGTTGGGGTTACTCGGCACCGTCAGCGGGATGATCAAGGTCTTTACCGTGCTGACGGTGTTTGGCACCGGCAACGCGCGCGCTTTGGCCTCCGGCATCTCCGAAGCCTTGATCACCACCTTGGCCGGTCTGGTCACCGCGCTTTCCGGCCTGTATCTCATCGGTTACTTGAAGGGCCGCATTCAGGCGGCGCTTGCGCGCTTGAGTCTGCTGTTGAGTTAAGCCATGTACCAGCCGCGTCGATTTTCTCCGCCCGAGCCGCCGCAGCTCAACATCGCCCCGCTCATCGACATGGTGTTTTTGCTGCTCATTTTCTTTGCCGTCAACGCCTCCTTTGTCAAAGAAGCCGGGGTCGAGGTCGAGCGGCCGGCGGCCAAGACCGCAGTCGTCCAGGAACACGCGACCTTGTTTGTGGCCGTGGACGCGCAAGGGCAGGTGTGGCTGGAGAAAAAACCCATCGATCCGCGTTCGGTGCAAGCCAACGTCGCCCGCTTGCACGCGGAAAACCCCAAGGCGGGGGCGGTGATCCTCGCCGATAAAAAAGCGCCCGCCGGCGTGGTGCTCGAGGTCTTGGACGGGGTGCGCCTGGCCGGGGTGGAGCACGTGGCGGTGGCCGCGACGGTCAAACCGTGAGGCGGGTCGCTTATCTCAGCCTCGCGCTGCTCTTGAACCTGGCGCTGTTTCAGTTTATGGCCGGCCTGATCGCCGGGCCAAAGCTCGGTATCAAGCCCATCCTCCACGCCCATCCCATCGACTTTGTACGCCTGCCGCCGCCGCAGGAGCCGCCTCCGGAGCGCCGGGTACGCACCCCGCCGCCGCCTCCTGCCGCGCCCAAAGCGCCGCTTTCATCGCCGGTTTCGCCCGAACCGATCCGCGGCAACGTGCGGGAGCTGCCCACCCCCGATTTGGCGCTCAAGGTCCAAACCTCGCCTGCCCCCCAGATTCCTCTAGCCGCCCCTCACCTGCCTTCCCTGTTGGTGGAGGGCGAGGTGCAGCAAGCCGCCTCTCCGGTGCGCGTGCCCACGCATCCTGGGTACATCTCGGCTTCGGAGCTGGTCGCGATCGTCCGCCCGCCCCCCTTGTATCCACCGGAAGCGAGAAGCCGAAGGATCGAGGGCCGAGTGGTGGTGGAGTTCACCGTCACCGAGCGCGGCGAGGTGCAAGATCCGGTCATTATCGAGGCCAACCCGCCGGGCGTGTTCGACCAGGCGGTGCTCGAGACCGTGCGCAAATGGCGTTTTCGCCCCAAAGAGCAAAACGGCAAACCGATCGCGGTGCGCGCGCGTCAGCCCTTGGAATTTAGGTTGCGCGGATGAAGGCCTGGCTGGTGGTGTTGGGTCTGCTTTGGTCGGTGAGCGCCTGGGGGGCAGAAACCATCTCCCCTGAGGTTTTCCGCGCCCTTAAAGACGCCGAAAGCCAGCTGGACGCCGATCCGGGCTCAACCCTCAAGCGTTTGGAAAGCGTGCGCGCCAAAGCCAAAACCGATCTGGAACAGGCTTTGCTCGCGGCGTATTTAAGCTACGCCCATCTGGCTTTGGGCCGCTCCGCCGAAGCCGCCAGGGAAGCCGAGGAAGCGCTCGCCAGCCCGAAGCTCCCAGCGGAACTTAGACCTAAGTTGCACGCGGTGTTGGGCCAGGCGCAGCTTCAGCTTTCGCGCTTTCAGGAAGCCGCTCGAGCGCTCGAGACGGCCGGCGATGAGCCCCAGATCCGCTATTTGGCCGCCTACGCGCATTACCGGCTGGGCCAATACACGCGCGCGGCGCAAATCTTGGAGGCTATCCTCTCTTTGCCCAATCCGCCCAAGGAGTGGGGGCAATTGCTGCTCGCTTGTTATCTCGAGGGCCAAAACTTCGACCGCGCGGCGGACTGGCTGGCCAAACAGCTGGCGCGCCGGCCGAACGAGGCCGATCTGTGGCAGCAGTGGCTGGCGCTCAAGCTCCGGGCGCGTCGCCCGCAAGAGGCCCTGGCGGCGATGGTGCTTGCTTGGCACGCCGGCCAATTGGACGCCAAGCAATTTTTGGATCTGGCGCGCCTGTATGCCGCGGCGGGGATTCCCGAGAAAGGCGCTCGCCTGATCGAGGCGTGGCGAGATCAAGGACGCCTTGCGCCCACTGTCGATACTTTGCGCTTGGAAGCCGAACTGTGGCTGCTGGCGCGCGAGCGCCGCAAGGCCCTGCCGGTGCTCGAGCAGGTCGCCAAACTGCGCGGCCAAGGCAGCGACTTTCTCGCCGCCGCCCGCGTCGCGGCCGAACTCGAATCCTGGCAAGAGACCGCGCGCCTGGCGCGCCAAGCGCTGCAAACCGGACTTTCCGATCCGAGCGAGGCCGAGCTGTGGCTTGGGATCGCCGCCTATCACTTAGGCGATCCGACCGCCGCCGAGACCGCCTTGACCCGCCTCCAACATTCCCGTCGCCTCGGCCCCTATGCCCGCCACTGGCTGGGCTGCGTGCGCGCTAAGCGCCGCACTTGCCGCTAGTTTTGCGGCATTTGCCGGATTCTGCGCCATTTGCCCCAGTGAACGCCGAGGCGCTTAAAGCGAAAGCCAGCTCCCGCCTGCGCTGCGGCTTTGGCACGCAACCTGCAATAGTGCGCATTGCCGTTTAACGATTCTTTAAGGAGCTTACATGCCTAAATATCGCGCGTCTTGGATGGGGATCGCCCTCGCTTTGTTTCTGGCCTTGGTTGAGGCGCAAGCCGGAGGGCGCTATCAAAATCCGCCGGAAAACCTAGACAAGGTCATCGCCTCCGCGTCCAAGGCCCAGGAGTTGCTCAAGCAAGGGCAGACCGACGCGGCTTTGGCCTCTGCCCAAGAGGCCCTGCAACTGGCCAAAGAGTCCAACGAGATGAAATCGACCGCGCCGATGCAGCGGGCGACCGGCCAATTGAGGATGATCGTGGGCAAGATCAAGCGCGGCGAGACTGCCCAGGCCGCTGAGCAGTTGCAGCAAATCTTGGGGTATCTGGATGGGGTGCTCAAATCCTACCAGTGACTTCCCAAGGGACCTCCGCTTGGGCCAAGGACTGGCCCTCTTTCTTTTTTTTTGGAATCTAACCCAAGCGGATGAGGTGGTCCTGGAACGAATGGAAGTGGTCAGCCGCGGCAACAACCTCTTGGGACTCACCCAATCGGCCTCGCAAGGCGTGGTGGGAAGGCCGGAGTTCGAGTTTCGTCCGTGGATGCGCATCGGCGAGCTGGTCGAGGTCGTCCCCGGGATGCTGGCCACCCAGCACAGCGGCGACGGCAAGGCCAACCAGTATTTTCTGCGCGGGTTCAACCTGGATCACGGCACCGACTTTGCCGCCTTTCTCGACGGGGTGCCGCTGAACCTGCCTACCCACGGCCACGGCCAAGGGTATTTGGATTTGAACCCGTTGATCCCGGAGCTCATCGATTACGTCGAGTTCGGCAAAGGGCCTTATTACACCGACGTGGGGGATTTCTCGGCGGCCGGCTACGCGCGCTTTCACACCGCCAAGCGCTTGCCTAAAGGCTTTTTCCGCCAGACTTTCGGCAGCGACAAATATTTCCGCTCGGTCGCCGCCGATTCCTTCGAGTTTGGCCAATCTAGCCTGTTGCTCGGCGGGGAGGCGGCGGTCTTCGACGGTCCGTGGGACGAGCCCATGGATCAGAAAAGCTTCAAAGGCCTCCTCAACTATAGCTTCGAAGGCACGGGCAGAGGGTTTACTTTAGGGATCAACACGTATTACAGCGACTGGACCGCCACCGACCAAATCCCCGAGCGCGCGGTGCAGCAAGGTCTGATCTCGCGGCTTGGGACGATGGACCCCACCGACGGCGGCCAATCCCACCGCTTTGGGATCACCTTCAACGGCTGGAACGATTCCTTCTTGGGGCAAACGCGCCTGACGCTGTACAGCTATTACTCGGATCTGCGCCTGTATTCCAACTTCACGTTTTTCCTCGACGATCCCGAGAACGGCGACCAGCTGTGGCAAAAAGACCGGCGCGTGGTCAGCGGTGCCCATCTCGACCACCACTGGCACCTGACCACCTTCGGCATCGACCACGGCCTGCGCCTTGGCGCCCAGCTGCGCCACGACTTTATCCCCAAGGTCGCTTTGTACCACACCCAGCGGCGCAAAATCCTCGAAGCCACGCGCATCGATGAAGTCGACGAGACCGCCGTCGCCGGCTACCTGGAAGCGACCAGCCGCTGGCACGAGAAAGTGCGCACCACCGTGGGCTTGCGCGGCGACGTGTTTTTGTTCGACGTCCAAAGCCGCTTTCTTCCGGCCAATTCCGGCAAGGCCGCCGACGGCAAGATCAGCCCCAAGTTCGCTTTGGTCCTCGGCCCCTGGTACGAGACCGAAGCGTATTTTAACTACGGCTTTGGCTTTCACAGCAACGACGCCCGCGGCACCGTCACCCGCCGCGACCCGAAGTCCGGCGAGGCGGTGCAGCCGGTCGATCCCATGGTGCGCGCGCGGGGCTTTGAGGCGGGGGTCCGCACCTATCTCATTCCAGGCTTGAGCTCCACTCTGGCGCTGTGGCAGCTGCGGCTGGATTCGGAGCTGGTGTTCGTAGGCGATGCCGGCACCACCGAGCCGAGCGGCGAGAGCAAGCGCTATGGGATCGAGTTTAGCAATTATTACCGGGCGCTGGACTGGCTCGTTCTGGAATTCGACCTCGCTCTGACGCGCGCTCGGTTCTTGAACGCCACCACCCACGCCAACCACGTGCCCAACTCGGTGGGGCGCGTGATCACCGGCGGGATCGTCGTCGATCACCCAAGCGGGGGATTTGGCGCGATCCGCGTGCGCCACTTTGGCGCGGTGCCGCTGAACGAGGCCGGCACCCGCGAGGCCGGCAGCACCACCTTGGTCAACCTCGGGCTGGGCTGGCGGTTCTGGCAGGATCGGCTGCGGGTTGCGTTTGACATTTTAAACCTGACCGACAGCCGCGACTTCGACATCGCCTACTTTTATGCCTCGCGCCTTCCCGGCGAAGCCGAGGGCGTCGAAGACGTGCATTTTCATCCCGTCATGCCGCGCCAGTTCCGCGGCACGGTACAGGTGTTTTTCTAATCATGCGCAAGACTATCGAGAACAGACTGCGGTTTTACCGGGCCGGATGGCTGGGGCTTGTCTGCCTGATTGGGTTGGCCTGGGTCGGCCAAGCGGGCGCCCACGCCATTTTGGTGGAAGCCAATCCAAAGCCAAACCAAAAGCTCGCGCAGCCTCCAGAGAACATCACTTTGCGCTTCGATGCGCCGGTCGGCAAGCGCTATCTAGCGGTGGCGGTGGTCGATCGACACCGGCGGCGAGTGGATGAAGGCGATGCCGCCCGTGACCTGCTCGACGGCAGCATCGTCAAGGCCAGCCTCAAACAACCCTTGCCGCCGGGGGAATACCTTGTACGCTACCGCGTCCAGTCGGCCGACACCCACATCGTGTCAGGCAGCTACCGCTTTACCGTCGAAGGAGAAAGCCGTGCGCAAACCGATTCTAAGTCGCTGCTGGATCGTTTGCTGGATCGTTTGGCTGGCCGCTGAAGCGCACGCCAAGCCTCCGCCGCAAGAAGACGAGTGCCTGGCGCAAACCGACTTGCACATCGTGCATTTTAGCGCTTTCCAGCCGGGATCTAAAAAAGAAGGCGAGTTTCAGCGCTATTGCCGGGAACTGCCGCGGGCTGCGTTGAGCTACCTCGGGATCGATTTTATGGACCGCGACGCCCGCCGCGTGCCGATCGCCTTGGCGGTGGTCGAAGAAGACGCCCAGGGTCATGAGTTGCGTACCCTGCTTGAGCTTGCGCCGCAAACCTACCCCCAAGGGGTCGCCAGCCTCCAGGCAAACTTCGACCGGCCCGGGCGCTACGCGGTGCTCGTCCGCTTCCAAAGTGAAGATCTGATCGATGAGCTGCGCATCCCCTTGGCGGTAGGCGGCGCGCCCAAGCCCGGGTGGCCTGTGGCCTTGGGTGGCGCTTCTGCCGCGCTGGGCTTAGGGGTAAGCTGGTATTGGTGGCGGCGCCGGTTATGAAAGCGAGGCTACGCCGCTTGCACCGTCTGCTCGCCTTGGGGTTAGGGGTGGGTCTGAGCGCCTGGGTATTGGCCGGCAGCGCCTTGCTCTGGCAGGATGGGTGGCCAAAACCCAAAGCGCCGCGGGCGGTTGAGCCTGCGATCCTGATGAAACTGCTTGAAGTGGCGCAAGATCGCCACCCGGAGCCTGGCAGTTGGCGGATCGTTTTGCCCGAACGGGAAGGCGAGGCGGTGCGGCTGATCTTTTTGGCGGAAGATTTGATTGCGGAAGCCGAACCGCAAGTGCTCTGGCTCGACCCCGACAGCTTGCAGATCCTTCGCGAAACCGCGCTTAAATCGCCGCTGTGGCAAGCTTTGTATCGCTTTCACGCCGGTTGGTTTTTGGGCGACCGCGGCCGGCCGGTCCTGATCGCCTGCGCTTTGGCTTTATTTGCGCTTTTAGCCAGCGGGCTGGCGCTTTGGCGCCGGGCTTATGGATTTTCCCTGGCGGCGTGCCACCGGCGGCTTGGCCTGCTCATCGCCCCGCCGCTGCTGATCAGCTCGGTTTCTGGCCTGGTGCTGGCCCTGCCTGGCGGATGGCTTGGCACTTTACCTGCGCCCGAGCCGCAGCTTACGCGCCCCGCCCTTACCCTGGAGGCGGTCGTCGCGCAAGCCCATACCCTTTTTCCGGACTATTGCCTGCGCGAGATCGTCGTGCCGCAAAACTCCGACGAGCCGTGGGAGCTTGGGTTGAGTCGGTCTCGCGCTTTGGCTCTCGATCTGGGAGAATTGCGCCTTTCCTTCTACCCCGACGGGCGTTTGGAGAGGCAAGCGGCGAACTGGCGCCAATGGGTCTACGCCTTGCATACTGGCCAGGTGGGTGGCGCACTGGGCCAGGTGCTACTGACGCTGGGCGGAGCGGGATTTGCCATCCAAGCGGTCTTCGGCCTGCGGCTGCGACGGCGGAGGTCGCGTCTTAAAGCGCCGGCGCTGGGCGCGCGAGACGGCGAACAAAAGATAGCCTGAAAGCACGCTCGCCAACGCGGCCAGGGAAATCGCCCTTAGCCAAGGGTTGTTGAAATCATCGCGTCCCTGAAAATCAAGGGTGTGAAGCATCCAGAGAAAGTCAAACAGCCGCCAGCCGTCGTGGCGGATCGCGGCCACTTCCGCGCGCTCGGCGGCGACGTACACCGTAGGCCGGCCCGGCAAGGCAAACCGAACCGCCCACGCGGGCAGCGGCCGCCCACGGTACTCGTGGCCCGGGGGGATTTCGCGTACGTACTCGACCGCTGCCACCGCGGCGGCGACGCGCAAGCTTTGCCGGGCTAGCGTGATGGCGGTTTGGCGATCTACAGGAGGAAGGCGCGCGCCTTCCGCAGACAAGAGGGCAAAGCGGGTTTCTCCTTGCGCGGTGCGCAGACGCACCCGCACGATCGTTTGGCCGATAGAAGCCAGCTCGACCTGTTCAACCATCTCCCCTTGTTTCTGAAACGCTAAAAAAGCACGTGCCAGGCGCTCCCAGTCGACCGCTTGCGGCGGAGGCACGGGCGCTTTGAGAGTTTCTCCACGAATCCACGCCAGCGAACTCCAACTAAAATAAACGCCGCCTACTGTCCAGGCCAGAATTTGCACGCCAACGATTGCCGCTAAATAGCGATGCGCTTTGCGGATCCACCTGCGCACTGTCTCCTGTATCGCTTAAAAATCATAGACCATAGTGACGTAAAGGTTCCGTCCCGGATTCGGCAGGCGCGCCCCTACCGGCAAATCGCGCACGCCGCCGACGCGGTTTAAGCCGTTGGTGTGGTCGTAGTGTTCGTTATCGAACAGGTTGTCCACCCCAAAGGCCACTTTCAAGCCCTCGACGTACTTGTACGACGGCTGATACTGCAAGCGCAGGTTGACCACGCTCCAGTCGGAGGTTTTGCGCTCTTTGTTGTATTCAGAGACCTTGTCCTGGCGCAAAGCGCCGACCAATTCGGCAGAAAGTGCAAAGTCCCACAGCGACACCGTGCCGCGGATGCGGCCGTTGAGCGGGGCGATGCGGTAGAGGTTGTCGTCTTTGCCGCTGAGCTGCTGGCCACGGGTGTAGTTCATGAGGCCGTCAAGGCGGAAATATTCGCCCAGGGCGAGACCGGCGCGAATGTCGGTGCCGTAGAGCTGCGCGTCGATGTTGGTCCACTGCAGCACGCAGTCGGAGGCGTCGTTGTCGCCGGGGGAAGGATCGTTGGGACAGGTGCGCCCCGGCACCAAGACGTTGGCGGCCGCGAGCACCAGCGGGTCGGTGGCGCGCTGGCCTTGGATGTAGTCGTTGATGTAGCGGTAAAAGCCGCGCGGCTCAAAGTACAGATCGTGGACGAAGCCGCCTACGTGCGGCAGGTGCAGATCGAAACCGGCCACGGCTTCGTAAGACTTTTCGCTGTCTAGGCCGATGTTGCCCATGTACACGCGCCCGTCGGCAAGGCCGCCGGTGGCCTCAAACGGCGACCAAAGGTAGCGTTGCTGGTAGGTGGGCGCCTGGGTTTTGCGCGCCAGCCCCAAGACCAGGTCGAGCGACTCGTCGAGCCGATAGCGGAAATTCATCGCGATGTCCACGTCGTGCTGATCCTGACGGCGCTCGGCGGCGTTGAAGCGATCGCGCAGCGCCGCCACCGGACCCATGGGCATCATCCGCGCCGGGGTGGCGTCCACCTTGCCGGCGTCCATGTAGGTAAACCGGTAGCGCACTCCTAAGTTGGCGCTCAGGCGCTCGATAGGCTCGCCTTGCCATTCGAGGAAAGCGCTGTAGCGGTTGCGGTTGATGTCTTCAAAGTTGGTATAGAAAAACGCAGGGTTGTTGGGATTGCGCACGGTGGCGTTCTGCAAGAATAGGTCGCCGTCGAACCCCACCTGCAGGCTGCCGGGGCCGGACGGCATAGTCAACACGAGCCGATAACCGCCGGTTTCCATCTCCGTCTCTGCTTCGCGCCAGCGCTGGGGATCCATAGGCGCTGGGCGCAGAGTAAAGTTGTTCATTACGTGGTTGGCGTTTTGATAAAAGGTCATGGCGGCAAGCTTCCACCCTTCCCCGAGATCCCAGGTGTAGTTGCCGCGGTAGATCTGCATCCTATCCCAGAGGATGTCCATAGGCAGGGCGGGAGTGCCGGTGTGGCCCATGTCTTTCTTGTCGTAGGTGAAGCCAAAATCGTGGCCGGCGTGGCGCACGCCAAAGCCCAGTTCGTAAGTTTCGCGCCGGTATTCGCTGGGATTGACGCGGCGGGTGCGATCGAAGCGGTAATCGCGCCCGTCCTCGACGCTGCCGGCAAAGTGAGCGCGTAAGTTTTGGTTGGCCACGCCGATCAGGCCGGCACCGAAATAGCCGTTGCTGACGCTGTTGTAGCCGGAACTGGCAAAACCTTGCAGGCTAAAGCGCTCCTCGTCGGTGAACTCGCTTTGGCGCGATTCCATCAGGATCGTCCCGCCTAAGGTTTCAAGCCCGGTCGATACAGGCGTGACCTCGCGGTAGATGGTGACCGAGCGAAACAGCGAGGAGGGAATATGGCTGGCCGGGTCGTCCATGGCGTTGGTGCAGGCGGGCTTGAGCGCCATCTGGTTGGTGAGGAGGTTGACGCGCTCGCCGTAAAGCCCGCGGAACTGAGCGATCCCCGTCAAGGGGCCGTTGCGGTTGACGTTGCCCCCCGGGATGTGCTTTAAGAAATTGGCCGCATCCAAAGAGCCGATGGTGCCTGGCTGCAGGCTGACCGTTCCCGGCTGCATGACATCGCCTTCGACGATCAGCGTGGGCAGCTGCTCGTATTGGGCGAGAGCAGGGAACGGCAACATCGCTAGGGTGATCCAAAGGCGTTTAGGCATAGCTCCTCCAAGCCAAAGTCGTTGGGGTTGGGATTTAGAATCAAGCAAAAGTCATTCCTTAAGATTTAAGGAATTGATCTTAAAAAGGATTTTGCTTGAGTTCAGGAACGCGAACCGGGGAAACCGCGGCTTATGCCGCAGTCTAGGTGGGAAATGACGCACTTTAGGCCGGTTAAGCCTGGAATTTTTTGGCGGCTTATCGCTTAAGGTCTGATAAAGAGAGGCCGCTGCCTAAAAAGAGGCAGCGGCCTAAAGCTTTTTTATTGGGCCGGGGCAGGTTCTGCCGGCTGGGGCATCGGCGCAGGCCCGGTGCTTGGTTCGGCCGGCGGGGTCGGCGTGGCCGGCTGCTCAGGCGCGGCTGGCGCCGGCTTTTGTTCTTCTTTCTTGCCGCAGGCGGTGATTCCCAAAGCAAGGCCCAAGATAAAGATCCAAATCCAAGGTTTCATCGTCCCCTCCTCAAGGTTGTTGCAGGCCAACGATAACACAATTTTTTACGCCTTGGCTATGGCCGCTAAAGGCAAAGCCTTACGATTGTTCGAGGCTTAGGCGTTTGAGATACTCCCTAAAGCCTTCGGCCACTTCGGGGTGCTGCAAGGCGTGATCGACGGTGGCCTCGAGATACCCGAGCTTGGAGCCGCAGTCGTAACGTTTTTTCTCGAGCCGGAAAGCGTAGACCAGTTCGTATTCGAGCAGTTTGGCGATCGCGTCGGTAAGCTGGATCTCGCCGCCGGCGCCGCGGTCGACGGTCTCCAGCAGGTCAAAGATCTTCGGGGTCAGGATATAGCGCCCAACTACGCCTAAGTTGGACGGGGCCTGCTCGGGCTTGGGCTTTTCCACGATCTTCTCAATGCGCGAGACGTTGCCGCTCACTTGGGAGACGGCGACGATGCCGTAGCTTTCGGTCGCTTCCGGGGGTACCTCTTCGACCGCGATCACGGAGCGCCCATGAGACTGATAGATTTCCACCATCTCTTTAAGGCAGCCGCCGTTTTCGATCAAGTCGTCGGCAAGCAGCACCGCGAACGGTTCGTGGCCGATCACCGGCTTGGCGCACAAGACCGCATGACCAAGTCCCAAAGCCTCGGCCTGGCGGATGTACACGCAGTTGACCCCAGGCGGAGGGATGTTTCGAACCAGCTCGAGTTTTTTAAAATTGCCGCGGTTTTTGAGTTCGGTCTCCAGCTCATAAGCTTTGTCGAAGTGGTCGGCGATGGCGTTCTTGGTCCGGCCGGTGACGAATACCATCAGTTCGATCCCCGCAGCGGCCGCTTCTTCCACCGCGTATTGAATGAGCGGCTTGTCCACGATCGGCAGCATCTCCTTGGGGCTGGCCTTGGTGGCCGGCAGAAACCGGGTTCCAAGCCCGGCGACGGGAAAGACGGCTTTGTTAATCCTCACGAACCCACTCCCAGCGTTGTTCGGTTTCTGGAATCAGCGCAATTTTATGATTTTTTTCCAGGTAATCCAGAATCTGGCGGGCGCAGACGTCCAGCGGTTCGGTGCCGGTGTGGACGACGATTTCGGGATTCTCCGGCGGTTCATAAGGGGAAGAGATGCCGGTGAAGTCTTTGATTTCCCCGCGCCGGGCTTTTTGATACAGGCCTTTGACGTCGCGCTGCTCGCACACCTCCAGCGGGGCGTTGCAGTAAATCTCGATGAAGTCGCCCGGCTCGACCAAGGAACGCACCAGCTGTCGGTCGCGGCGGAAAGGCGAGATGAAGGCGGTCAGGGCGATCACCCCGGCGTCGATGAATAATTTACTCATCTCGCCGATGCGGCGGATGTTCTCGTGCCGGTCTTCGGGGCTAAAGCCCAAATCGGCGCACAGGCCGTGGCGGACGTTGTCGCCGTCGAACACGTAGGTGCGGCAACCGCGCAGGTACAAAAGCTCTTCGACCCGATGGGCGAGGGTGGATTTGCCTGCCCCGGACAGGCCGGTGAACCACAGGATGAAACTTCGGTGGCCGTTGAGCCGTTCGCGGTCGCGGCGGGTCACGGTGGCGTGGTGCCAGCGGAGGTGTTTGTTCATACAAGGCAAAAGAATAACCAGGCGGGCATTAGAATGCCCGCCTAGAAGAGCGTTTGACAAGCTATTTTTTCTCGGCCGCAGCGTTGTTCTTTTGGGTCGGAGTAGTCCCAAGGACGATATTGTCCTTGTTTTTCTCTAAGGTGGCCGGGCCGATCCCTTTGACCCGCTCCGCCACCTCGTTCAAATCCTTGAACGGGCCGTTTTGGGTACGCTCGGCGACGATCGCTTCGGCTTTGACCTTGCCCACCCCGTTCAAGGCTTCGGCGATTTCCTCGGCACTGGCAGAGTTCAGATCCACCGCGGCAAAGGCCATCTGCCACGCGCACAAGGCCGCTCCTAAAACGCCCAAACTTAAGGTTTTGTGCATAAAAACCTCCCGGTTTTGGTGGTTAGGAATTCTGAGCATAGACCCAGCGCTTGGGGTTGGTGGGTGATCTGGGTCACAAAAACGCTCAAAGCTTAGCCTCGGGCAAAACGGGTTTTAAGGGCGGCGATTTCATCGCGCAGCCTGGCGGCCTCCTCAAACTCCAAGTCGCGCGCGTGCCGGTACATCCTCTCTTCCAGCTGTTTGATCAGTCTGGCCGCCTCCTTGGGCGATTTGGGTGAAAGCGCGTAGCCGGCGGCGGTTTCCGCCAATTTGGCGGGCTTGAAGCTGCGTCCTGGGACTTCCAAGATGTCGTCGAGCGCCCGGGTGGCGCTTTTGGGGGTAACGCCGTGCTTTTGGTTATAAGCGATCTGTTTGGCGCGGCGGCGCTCGGTTTCCTCGATCGCCTGGCGCATCGAAGCAGTGACCTGGTCGGCGTAGAGGATCACCTTGCCGTGGACGTTGCGCGCAGCCCGGCCGATGGTTTGAATCAGGGAGACGGTGGAGCGCAGGAAACCTTCTTTGTCGGCATCCAAAATCGCCACCAAGGAGACTTCGGGGATGTCCAAGCCCTCGCGCAGCAGGTTGATGCCTATTAGCGCGTCGAATACCCCCTTGCGCAGGTCCTGGATGATCTCGACGCGCTCGACGGTGTCGATATCCGAATGCAGGTAGCGGACCTTGACCCCGTGTTCGTTCAGGTATTCGGTCAAGTCTTCGGCCATGCGCTTGGTCAAAGTAGTCACCAACACCCGCTCGTTGCGCGCTGCCCTTAAGCGAATTTCTGAAAGTAAATCGTCCACTTGCGTGAGGGCGGGGCGCACTTCCACTTCTGGGTCGACCAAGCCGGTGGGCCGCACCACCTGCTCGACTAGGCGGCTAGAGTGGGCGCGTTCGTAGGGGCCGGGTGTGGCCGAGACGTAGATGCGCTGCGGGGCGCGCGCTTCGAACTCCTCAAAGCGCAAAGGGCGGTTGTCGAGCGCCGAAGGCAGGCGGAAGCCGTAGTTCACCAGCGTCTCCTTGCGCGAGCGATCACCTCGGTACATGGCGCGCAGCTGCGGGAGGGTCACGTGGCTTTCGTCGATGAAGACGATGGCGTCTTTGGGCAGATAGTCGAACAAGGTCGGCGGCGGCTCGCCGGGAGCGCGCCCGGACAAATGGCGCGAGTAATTCTCGATCCCGGAGCAGTACCCGACCTCCAGCATCATCTCCAGATCGAAGCGGGTGCGCTGCTCCAGCCTTTGGGCTTCGACCAATTTACCGGCCGCGCGCAGTTCCTTGAGGCGCTCCCTGAGTTCTTCGCGGATCGCCTCGACCGCCGCCAGCAAGGTCGCGCGCGGGGTGACGTAGTGGGTTTTGGGGTAGACGGTGTATCTGGCAAGCGGCGAGATCAGCGCGCCCGTTAGAGGATCGAACAGCTCGAGGCGCTCGATCTCGTCGTCAAACAGCTCGATGCGCAAGACCTCTTTTTCCGCCTCGGCCGGAAACACATCGATCACCTCGCCGCGCACGCGGAACGTCCCGCGCCGAAGTTCTACATCGTTTCGGGTGTATTGCATCTCGACCAAGCGCCGCACAATCTTGCGCTGGTCGATCAGGTCGCCGCGGCGCAGGTGCAGCACCATCTCAAAGTACGCCGCCGGCTCGCCCAGACCGTAGATCGAGGAGACGGTGGCGACGATCACCGTATCGCGCCGCTCGAGCAAGGCTTTGGTCGCCGACAGGCGCATCTGCTCGATGTGTTCGTTGAGGGCGGCGTCCTTCTCGATGTAGGTGTCCGAAGCCGGAAGATAGGCTTCGGGCTGGTAGTAGTCGTAATAGGAGACAAAGTACTCCACCGCGTTCTCGGGGAAAAAGCCCTTCATCTCGCCGTAGAGCTGCGCGGCGAGGGTCTTGTTGGGCGCCAGGATCAAAGCCGGCCGCTGGACGCGTTCGATGACCGCGGCCATGGTAAAGGTTTTGCCGGAACCGGTCACCCCGAGCAAGGTTTGGTGCAGCTCGCCGCAGTTTAATCCTTCGACCAGCTGGGCGATCGCCTCCGGCTGGTCGCCGGCCGGCTGAAACGGACTGTGAAGCTTGAATTTTTTCGCCGCCGAGGGATTTGGGCGAGGCTTGAGTTCGGCTATCATAGGCGCGCAAGTTCAACCGTGTATCAGGAGTATTATGCCAATTTCCCTGTCCGAACGCGTCCAGCGGATCAAACCTTCTCCCACTTTGGCGGTAAGCGCCAAAGCGTCGGCGCTAAAAGCCCAGGGCCGCCAGGTCATCGATCTTGGCGTAGGCGAGCCCGATTTCGATACCCCCGAGCACATCAAGCAGGCGGCCATCGAGGCGATCCGCACGGGGATGACCAAATACACCCCAGTCGACGGCATCCCGGCTTTGAAGCAGGCAATCGCCCACAAGTTCCGCCGCGACAACGGCCTAGAGTACGCCTTGGAGCAAATCCTGGTCTCCTGCGGCGGCAAGCAGAGCTTCTACAACCTGGCTCAGGCACTGTTGAATCCGGGAGACGAAGTCCTCATCCCCGCCCCTTACTGGGTCTCCTACCCCGATATGGTGCTTCTGGCCGACGCCACCCCGGTGTTTATCGAAGCGGGCCAGGAACAAAACTTCAAGATCACCCCCGAGCAGCTTGAGGCCGCCATCACCCCCAAGACGCGCCTTTTAGTGTTGAACAGCCCCTCCAATCCCACCGGCAAGGTCTATAGCCTCGAGGAGCTTAAGGCGCTGGCCGAGGTTCTGCTTTGCCATCCCCACGTGCTCATCGCCACAGACGACATGTACGAGCACATCCTGTGGCAAGGCAAATTCGCCAATATCCTCAACGCCTGCCCTGAGCTTTATCCGCGCACCATCGTTCTAAACGGCGTCTCCAAAGCTTATGCCATGACCGGTTGGCGCATCGGCTACGCCGCAGGACCCAAAGAGCTGATCGCGGCGATGAAGAACATCCAGTCGCAAAGCACCTCCAACCCTGCCTCGATCTCGCAAGCGGCGGCGGTCGCTGCCTTGGAGGGCGAGCAAAGCTGCATTCGGCCGATGGTTGAGGCCTTCAAACAACGCCACGATTTTATGGTTGCGGAGCTTAACCGGATCTCAGGCATAAATTGCCTGCCGGCGGAAGGGGCGTTTTACCTGTTCCCCCAAGTGACCGGTTGGATCGCGCGCTTGGGGCTCAAGGACGACCTAGAACTGGCCGAATTCTTGCTCGAGCGGGCGGAGATCGCTCTCGTGCCTGGATCGGCTTTCGGAGCCCCCGGGCACGTGCGCGTGTCGATCGCTACGAGCTTAGATAAGCTGCAAGCCGCCGTCGCTCGGTTAAAGGCGCTCTGATCAGAGCGCAGTGCCGCCTGCTTTTGGCGGCGCTTGGCCTGGGCTGTCGGGTGCGATGGCCGTAGGGCTTTTAAGCGCAGCAAAAGGCTGCGCTTACAGGCGGTGCCCGTGATTTGCGGCAAATGCCGTCTGCAGGCGGACGGCGGCTTCGCCGCTTGCGGGTACGCGCCGCGAGCCGGCGAAGTTGAGTTTGGGGGAAGGCGTCTTGCCTGTCCCGCCGCTGCTGAAACCAACCGTTAGGACGTTAGATGAGGAAGGAACTACGATGAATCGTGGTGGACAGCCATTGGCAGAGGTCTTTGGTTTTCTGATTGATGACCAAACCGACATGGCGAGACGATACCACTCCCTTCGTCTTTGCCCTTTCAACAACAAGGTGCCGAATTGCACAAAAGACAAGGCAAAGAACCCTCTTGGTGTGTGCAGCATTTATCATGAAAACAAGCCTGTGATTACCTGTCCCATCCGATTTCGTCAGGACTGGATTATAGCTGACCACGCTGCGGCTTTCTTTTTTGAGGAGGGAACACGGTGGACTTCTCTGACTGAGGTCCGTTTGAATGATGCTCATGGCAAGTCTGCGGGAAACATTGATGTGGTTCTAGTCGCTTACGACGATAGTGGCAAGGTTATTGATTTCGGGGCCCTTGAGATTCAGGCTGTCTATATTTCCGGCAACGTCCGCGAGCCATTCGAGTATTACATGAGTGATCCAAAAAGCAGGGTGTCTATGGATTGGTCCGGCGAACCGAACTATCCACGTCCTGATTACCTTTCTTCTTCTCGAAAAAGACTTGTTCCCCAACTTGTTTACAAGGGTGGAATCTTGCACAGTTGGAAGAAGAAGATTGCTGTGGCGCTGAACAAAAGCTTCTTGGCCACTTTACCTACTCTGAAACAAGTTCCGAGAAGTAATGCGGATATTGCGTGGCTCATCTATGACTTGAAACTGAGTGTGGAAGAGGGCCATGGGCCAGGGCGATACCATCTGACGAAGGTGGATGAGATTTTTACTGAATTTGAGCCTGCCTTGCTTGCTATTACCACCCCATCGCCAGGAAGAATGGAAGATTTCATCAAATTGCTTCAGGAAAAACTCGACGAGCAACTGGAAACTCCCCCAACGAACCAAACTATTGAGAGGCCATTTTAACCATGCAGACGCATAGACAACTCTCATTATTGCCTGAATGTTCCGACGAGATAGTATTACTCCGCCCGGTGAATGTCGCGTCCGTTCCGCAACGAAGTCCTTTCCGCTATCCCGGTGGAAAGACGTGGTTTGTGCCCACATTCCGAAGGTGGGTAGCCAGCCTCAAGACAAAACCGCAGATTCTGGTTGAACCTTTTGCCGGTGGCGGGATCATTAGCCTTACCGCCCTCTTTGAGAATTTGGTTGAGAGAGCGGTTATGGTCGAATTGGATGACGAAGTGGCGGCAGTCTGGGAAACCATTGCAAACGGTGATGCGGAGTGGCTGGCTCATCGAATCTTGACATTCACGATGACAAGAGGAGCCGTCGAAGCAGAGCTCCAGAAAACTCCAGATACGAGGCGAGAACAGGCATTTCAAACGATTCTGAAGAACCGAACGCTGCATGGGGGGATACTGGCCGAAGGCTCTCGATTCATAAGGCAAGGAGAGAACGGAAAAGGAATCGGTTCGCGTTGGTATCCAGAGACGCTTGCCCAAAGGCTCATCGCCCTTAATCATATTGTAAATCGGATTGATTTCCGCTGCGACGATGGATTGAAAGTAATGACGGAGTTTGCTCATTGTGAGGATGCCATCTATTTCATTGACCCTCCCTATACAGCCGGTGGAAAGAAAGCCGGCAAGCGACTCTATAAACATCACGAGCTTGATCACGAGCGTCTCTTCACGATCTGTGAGTCGCTCGTGGGCGATTTTTTGATGACTTATGACGAAGCGGAAGAAGTAAAAGAAATGGCGCGACGGCACGGGTTTCAGATGCGTTTGATTCCGATGAAAAACACCCATCACGCGACCATGAGGGAGCTGGTCATCGGGAGAGACTTGTCAGGGTTGGATGAACTGCCCGCCATACGCGAATCTAAAGCTACGTATAGTGTTAGCAGGAGGAAGAAACTAACGTCCTACCGATGAGCTTGGTGCGTTAGAGTTTCGTACGGCCTTAAAGGAAGCATAATTTCCGCCAGATTTGGCCTAAAAAGTGCTTTAAAGCTTTTGTACTTTACGACCGGATCTTAACTCATGCGCGCCATCGAACGATTTGGGCTATATGCGGTCGTCTTCTGGACAGGAGCGGCAGCGATGGGCGTGGAAATCTTGGGCACGCGGGTGCTCGCGCCGGTCTACGGCACCAGCCTCATCGTCTGGGCGGCGCTGATCTCGGTGACCTTGGTAGCGCTCGCTTTGGGTTATTTTTTGGGCGGGGTTTTGGCGGGGCGGTCGGCTTTGAGCTTGAGCCAAGTGTTAGCGCTGGCAGGGGTTGGTTGCGCGCTGGCGCCGCTGGTAGCTAGGCCGGTGCTTGTGCTTACCGATCCTTTGGGCTTGCACCTAGGGGCGCTGGTCAGCGCCAGCCTCCTGTTTGCTTTGCCCCTGACGTTCTTGGCCATGGTGGGGCCGTGGATCATCCACCTGTGCTGCGCCGGCTTGGCTACTCCAGCCGGTCTTGCCTCGGGCAACGTATACGCCGTCAGTACTTTGGGCAGCGTGGTGGGCACCTTAGCCGTCGGCTTTTATCTGCTGCCGGCCTTTGGTTCGCGCGTTTTGCTCGGCGCTTTGGGGATAAGCCTAATCGCGCTGGCGGCGCTCTTTTCGCGCTGGGAGGCAAGGCGCCAAAATCAACCTTGGCGGCCGGCTTGGCTGCTCATCGCCTTGGCTTTGAGCCTGTGGGCGTCGACTAAGGCGCCCTCAGCCGGCCTATTCCAGCGCGAGAGCCTTTACGGCCAGGTGCGGGTAGTGGATGACCGCAGGCTCAATGCGCGCTGGCTGTTGGTCGATGCCTCGATTATCGGTGGCATCGACCTTGCCAGCGGCGAAAGCCGGCTGGCTTATCAGGAATTGGTCGCCAAGGCGTTTGACCTTTTCCCTAAGGCGCAAAACGCTTTGCTCATCGGCCTTGGGGCCGGCACCCTGGTGCCGAAGATGCAGGCGCGCGGGTTGGCTGTGGATGCGATCGAAATCGACCCGGCGGTCGCCGAAGCGGCGGAGCGTTACTTCGGCTTTCGCCCGCCAGGAAGACTTTGGGTCGCCGATGCGCGCGCCAAGGTGCGGCAAATCCCACACCTTTACGACCTGATCGTCCACGACTGCTTTACCGGCGGCAGCGAGCCGACCCATCTCTTGACCTTAGAAGCGTTTCAAGACTTGCGCGCTAGGCTTTCCCCAGGCGGGGGAATGTTGCTCAACTTCGTCGGCTTCCAGACCGGGCGTGGGCGGCAGGCGCTAGAGGCGGTCTTACGCACTTTGCAGGCGGTCTTTCCGCACGTCGTGCTGTTGGCCGCCGAACCTCAAGAAAACTTCACCGACTTTTTGTTGCTGGCAGCTTTCACGCCGCTAACGCTTCCCGCGGAGCTTAAAGTTTATCAGCTCGAGCTTAAACCTTCCTCCGCGCCCATCCTGCGCGATGCGCACAATCCTTTGGAGTTTCTGCAGCAAGACAAGGCCAAAGCCTACCGCGCCTTGCCGTTTGAGCAGGTCGGCCGCGAGCTTTTCTTGTGAGGCATTTGCCGCACGTCTGTGGCAAATGCCGCAGACTAAAACGCTGGGGATTTTCCAAGCGTTTGTTTTTCCTCAAAGGCACGGTTTTTGTAAAGAACGCTTTGTCTGGACTTATTTCACAATAACCCAACTTGCGAAGGAGGAATCCATGAAGCTCAAACGACCCGCCCTGCTTTTGGCTTTAGGCGTAGGGGCTTTAGGCATCGATCAGGCGTTCGCCCACACCCGCCTGTCGCCCGCAAGCGCCGACGAAAACCGCGCCATGCATGCCACGTACGTCACCCAGGCCAACATCGCCCACGGCTGCGGCGAGATGAACGTCATCGGCGAGGTCTTGGTCATGCCCGACCAAACCGACTCCATCGTCGAAGTCTCAAGCGACGGTGGCAAGACCTGGACGCGCCACAACGGGCCGGTTTCCGATTTTATTCAGGCCGGCGGATTCATCCGCGTGATCAAGAGCAACGAGGTGTTTCCCATCCAGCAGATGATCTCGGACCCCAACGGCAACCCCATCGGTTACTGGGCTGGCGGGGGAGAGGGCTTGCCGCCGCACAATTGGTACGGGCCAATACCGTTTCGCATCCAGGCCGCGGTGTTTCAGGACAATTCCTGCGCCAAGAGCATCACCTTCATCCCGGCGATCGCCGACATCTGCGAGATCAAAAGCGTGGCCGATCCCGAGTTCAACCACGCGACCAATTTCTGGGTGAAGGCGGTGCCCGGGGTGGAGCCGGGCAGCCTGGATGCTAAGTACTTCGGCGACCCTGCGCACGCTTACGATTCGCCGGCGACGTTCAAAGTCAACCGCAATCTCACCCAATCGCCGCTGCCGGCAAGCTGCGGCCAAGGGGTGGACGTGCGCATTTATCCGTCCATGAATCAACTCAAGCGCGATATGAAGGTGATCTGGCAAGGCCAGCAGATCTGGCCGGCGCCGTGATTGGCAGCCGGGGCGGGGACGGCTATACTGTCCCCGCTTTATCTTGCGGAGGCAAAAGCGAATGAAACGCCTATTGTGGAGCGTGCTGTTGGGGTGGGCGGGGTTGAGCCTGGCGCACGATGTGACTAACATTCCCTTGCCGCTGTTCCCTCAAAGCCCAGACGCCCAGGCCACCGATATGGCCGATGTGATCTGCGCCGACGACGGCCACGGCCCGACCGGTTTTCTGTTTGTGCAGGTGCGCGACGATTCTCCCCCCGTTCCCGGGCTCCTGGTCAACGCCCAGGTGATCAAAGGCAATCAGGCCGCCAACGTCACCGATCAGGTATCCGGCGATGGCCTCTACAGCGAGCCTATCGTGCTGCGCGGGGGCGACGGCGTTTACCGGATGCTGGTCAACAAAACCGGCCCCGGGGGGCGGGTCTTCTCTTTGATCTACCACTGCATGACCGCCGAGGGCGTGCATACGGGCACCGAAATCCAGGTCCGCCAGGTGCAGTGAGCCGCAGGCGTTTGCGTTTTTTCTTCGTTCTCGCCGGCTGGCTAAGCCTGGCGCAAGCAGGCTCTCCCGACTGCGATTTGCTCTCCCTTTCCGGGGAAAAGCCAAGCCTGCGCCAAGTCCAGGCGGGCAAAGTGCTGTATCTGGACTTTTGGGCTTCCTGGTGCCCGAGTTGCGCGCGTGCGTTTCGTTTCTTAAACGCCTTGAGCGAGACATTCGGCCCGCAGGGGCTGTTGGTCGCTGCCGTCAACTTGGACGAGGACCCCCAAGACGCCCGCGCTTTTCTCGAGCAGCACCCGGCGCGTTTTGCCGTATTCTTAGACCCGCGCGGCGACTGCGCCCGCGCCTTCGAGGTGGAGGGGATGCCGGCGGCGTATCTGATCGACCGCCAGGGCCGGGTGCGCTACCGCCACTTAGGTTTTCGCGCGGCAGACGAAGCGGAGCTTAAAGCCAAGGTCGAGGAGCTGCTCGCCGAATCGGATTGAACCATGTACCGCCGCGGAATTTTGTTGGTTTTGCTTTTGGCCGGCTGCGCGCAGGTCGCCCCGTGGGAGCGCGGACGGCTGGCCAAACCGCAGATGGCGCTTAACCCTTACCCTGGCCAAAGCGCCATCCAAGAGCACGTCTACAGCAGCCGCGAGGCCGGGGGAAGCGCGAAAGGTATGGGCGGCGGTTGCGGCTGTTACTAAGCCATGGGAAGAAGCCAGACGCTGACCGCGCTGACCTCGGCGGCCTTACTGTTGCCTGGGCTGGCCGCAGAGAACAGTAAGGTGAGTCTGCAGTATAGCCGGTATCAAGAAGGCGAGCGCAATCTGTTCGGCGTTCACAGTCGGTTCCATCCGCTGCAGGTCGATACCACCCGCTTTGCCGCCGAGCTCGGGTTTTTGGATCGCTGGCGGTTCGACTTGGCCTACACCGAGGACGTCTGGTCCGGCGCCACCCCCGTCGCCACCGCCCCCTTGGCCGCCCAGCCCAACCGCCCCTTGGTTACCGTCTCCGGTGCCTCGCCCTTGCTCACCGGGCAGGTGGCCTTGGACGCCGATCTCAATCCCTTGCGGGAGGGGAGGAAGGAATCGCGCCTGGTTCACGTCCTCGCTCAAGCCTCGCCCGAGGTGCGACGGGCGAGCGACTTTGCCTTAAGCTACGCCTGGGACGAGGCCGAGCTTGCGTTGCTGGGCGGATTTTCGTTCGAGAACGACTATCGCTCGGCCCACGGCGGGATCCGCGGGCGGCTGGATTTTAATCGCAAGCTGACCACCTTAAGTTACGGTTTTACCTACACCCACAGCGACATCCAGGCCATCCTCGACCACGATTCTTCCCCCTACATCGTCAAGGACCGCTACCGGTCGAGCGTGCGCCGGCTCAGCAAGGGAGGGTTGGGCCTGGATCAGCTCTTGGGCGAGCGGCGCGATTTTGCCTTCAACCTGGGTTTGAGCCAGGTCTTGAGCCGTAACGATCTTGTAAGCCTGAATCTGGCCTATACCCAAAGCCAAGGGTTTTTAGAGAACCCCTACAAGGCGGTGACGGCGATCTTCGTCGACCCGGTGCAGCTTGGCCGGCCGGTGCTCATCGGCGACCGTCGGGCGCTGTTGGAGGAGCGGCCTGCGGTGCGCAACCAGGGCGTGGTGGGGGTAAAATGGGTGCGCTATTTTGCCCCTCTGGACGCCGCCTTCCACCTTGGCTATCAGTTCGCGCGCGACGACTGGGGAATCTCCGCCCACACCCTCGAGGCGCAGTGGATTCAGCCGCTTGGGGGGGGGTGGACCTTGGCGCCTAGAATCCGCTACTACTCGCAGGACCGGGCGGATTTCTACCGGCCGTTTTTGCTTTCCTTGCAGCCGTTTGAGACCACCGCCAAAGACCCCTTGGGGCGGGAGATCTGGATCGACCGCAGCGGGCGCGAGTTTTTCGTAAGCAACGGCGATTTCTTCGACGCCCAAGGCAATCCGGTCACGCCCCCAGACGATGTGGCCCCCAAGCGCATCCGCTTCGACCGCGCAAGACTTCCCAAACACTTCTCCAGCGACCACAGGTTGTCCGGCTTTGGCGCCTTGAGCGGCGGGATCACCTTGGCCAAGGAATTTGCCAAAGGCGTGACTTTGGAGGCCGGCTTTGAATACTACACCCACGCCGGTTCCTTGAAGCTGGGCGGCGGCGGAGAAGACGCCTTCGCCGATTTCCACGCCCTGGTCGCCAACGCCGCGCTCAACCTCGACCTCGACGCCTTGGACTGGCGCGGCCTGGGCCACCACGCCCATCACCACGGCCTGCACGGCCATCATTTTTTGCCCGCCGGGCTCATGTACGCGCACATGATGCCCAAGGCCACCCCGTTCATGGCTGGCTACCGCCTCATGTACCAAAGCCAAAACGGATCTCTAATGCACGGGACGCGCCGCGCGCGCGCGTCCCAGGTCGTTGCCGGCGGCTGCGGCCCTCTCCCTTGCCGGTTTGCGCCCAGGAAGATGGAAATGACCATGCACATGCTCGAGCTCATGTACGCGCCGAGCGACTGGCTGAACCTGATGCTCATGCCCCAGTTCATGGCGATGGAGATGGACATCGGCGAGCGCCTTTCGGGCAGCCCGCCGCCCGATCCGGCCGTGTTCGAACACGGCGGCAAGCACACCACCGGCGGGGTGGGCGACACTTTGCTCGCCGCCCTGATCCGGCTGTGGCAGGTCCCGGGGCATCACCTGCATCTGGGGCTGGGCTTGAGCGTGCCCACCGGCGACGTGCACCTCAAGATGCGGCGCATGCACCAGCAGGAGATGGGGCTTTACCACTTTGACATGCAATTGGGCAGCGGCAGCTTCGACTTCATCCCCAGCCTGACCTACACCGGCGAACGCGGCCGCTTTTGGTGGGGGGCGCAGGTTTTAGGCACGGTGCGGCTGGAGGAAAACGACGCCGGCTGGCGGCGCGGGCACTTGGCCCAGGCCAACGCGTGGGGAGGGGTGAGCCTGAGCGAATGGCTGGGGGTCTCGGTGCGCGGGGTCTACACCTTCCAGGGGAAGATGGAGGGCGACGTCGACGGTTTTAGCCTGCGCCTTGGGCCTATGGATTTCCCGCAAAACGCCGGCGGCAAATTCTTCGACCTGGGCTTGGGCGTAAGCGCGTCTGTGCCCTCTGGGACTTTTGCCGGTCACAGTTTGCGCTTTGAATGGCTGCAGCCGGTGCTGGACGATTTCTACGGCTATCAGCTCGAGCGCGAGGGCGCTTTGACCTTTACCTGGAGCTATGCGTTCTGAGGCGGTAAGTATTGATACAGCCAGGTCTCGGTCAACACCCCGCGTTCGTCCCTTAAAAAACAGCGCATGTCCACCGGCTCTTGACCCTCGACCGCCAGGTCGAAATTGCACCGCCAGTAGGGGGTGCCTCTGATCGGCCGCGCCGCAGGCTCGAGCACCCTGCCGCGGGAGACGGTGATCACCGGCTCCACTTTCGCGGTCTCGGGCAGCGAGTCCAGCCGACCGCCGCCGAAGTCGATGACGAACTTGCGCGAAGGGATCTGGTTCTTCCGCCCTGGGATGCCGCCCACGCCGGTGCGCGTCGCCACCACCCGCCCCCCGTAAGAGAGCGGCTCGGGCGCCTCCCCCCAGCTTAGCCGGTAGTGGAAGCGGTAGGCTCGACCCGGGGTCAACGGTTCTTTGGGGTGCCAGAAGGCGACCACATTGTCGAAGGTCTCGTCCGGCGCGGGCAGCTCGACCAGCTGCACTGCCCCCTCGCCCCAGCTTTCTAAAGGTTCGACCCAGGTCGAGGGGCGAAGATGATAATTGGCGCCGTCGTCCTGGTAATGGTCGAAGTTGCGGTCGCGCTGGAGCAGGCCAAAGCCTTTGGGGTTGTGGTCCAGGAAGGAATTGATGCGGACCGCAGGCGGGTTGAGCAGCGGCCGCCAGATCCACTCGCCCTTGCCGGTCCACATGACCAGCCCGTCGGAGTCGTGGATCTCGGGGCGGAAATCGTCGGCGACGCGGCGGTCGTTTTCGCCGCACAAAAACATGCTCGTCAAAGGCGCGATCCCCACGCGTTCGATGGTCTTGCGCGGGTAAAGATTGGCCTCGATGTCCATCGCCGTCGGCTCGCCCGGGGTGACCGCAAACCGGTACGCGCCGCTGACGCTCGGGCCATCCAAAAGGGCATAGAAGATAAGCGCCGTGGCTCCAGGTTCTGGGCGTTCTAAATAAAACTCGCGAAACTCGGGGAATTCTTCGTCCAGGCCGGTGTTTATCGCCAAGCCCCGGGCCGACATGCCGTATTGCATGCTTTTCCCCACCGCGCGAAAGTAACTGGCTCCCAGAAAGGCAAACACATCGCGCTCAAAATCCGGCTGCGCGTGGACGCGAAAGCCGGCGTAACCCAAATCCGGGACCTTTTTGGGAACCTGGATCTTGGGGCCAAATTGGAACCAGTCGGCGCGATAAGGGATAAGCTGCGCTTTCCCTGCGGCGACCTCGTAAAGATGCACCGGGTGCTTGAAGAACAGCCCCAAGTGGAACAGGCGCACCTGGAAGGGCAGATTCGCTTTGCGCCACAAGGCGCGCTCGGGGCGGAAGCGGATCGATTGATACCCGTCCCAGTCGATGTGAGCCAGCCAATCGGGAAGCGCCTCGATAGCCGGTTGATACGGCCTCTGGCTAAGCTCTTTGGCCCGGCCCTTTAGCCAATCGTAGCTAAAAGCGTGGCCGCGCTCTGTGCGCTTGGCCTCAAGGCGGGGGAGAAAGCCGGCGGCGGCGAGGGCGAGGATTCCTTTGAGTAAAGCTCTGCGAGTCAACATCTTCCTTCGCTGTTATTATTTTCCCGACAGTAATTAATTATAAAGCCGCGCCGGCGATGCCAATAGCCTCTTTAAGGCACAGCTTTCAGGCCATGGGCACGGTGTGCGAGGTGGAACTGTGCGCCGCTCCCGACCAAGCCGAGCGGGCTTTGGCCGCCATCCTCGCCGAGGTCGAGCGTCTCGAGCGGCGCTATTCGCGCTACCGCTCAGACAGCCTGCTGGCCGAAATCAACCGCGTCGCCGCCGGCGGCGGCAGCATCGAAGTGGACCTAGAAACCCAAAGCTTGCTCGACTACGCCCAGGCTTGCTACGAGCAGAGCGAAGGCTTGTTCGATATTACCTCCGGAATCCTGCGCCGGGCTTGGTGCTTTGATTCAGGCCAGGCCCCGAGCGAAAAACAGATCCAAAGTTTGCTGCCTAAGATCGGCTGGGACAAGGTACGCTGGCGGCCGCCGCGCCTGAGTTTTTCCATTCCGGGGATGGAGCTCGATTTGGGCGGCATCGTCAAGGAATACGCGGTGGACCGGGCGGCGGCTTTAGCGATAAATTGCGGGGTGCGTTCCGGGATGGTCAACTTAGGGGGAGACGTCAAGATCCTCGGCCCGCGCCCCGATGGCCGCCCTTGGCGGGTGGGAATTCGGCACCCGCGCCGCGCGGGTCTGCTCACCGCCTTGCAGGTTCGGGAAGGGGCGATCGCCTCGAGCGGCGACTACGCGCGGTGCATGATCGTAAACGGGCAGCGCTTCGGGCACATCTTGAACCCCAAGACCGGCTGGCCGGTGCAGCATCTGGCCGCGGTGACGGTGCTGGGGGAGCTGTGCACCGTCGCAGGCTCGGCCGCCACCATCGCTATCCTCAAAGAAGCGCAAGGGCCGGATTGGCTTAAAGCCTTAGGGCTGCCTCATCTTTGGATAAGCGTGAGCGGAGAGATAGGCGGGGCGATCTAGGTCTTTCTCCGCGCGCAAGCAGGCCAGGATCGCGGTGCGGGCGCGCTGAGCCAGCACTTCCCGCTGGCTGCAGGCAGGCAAAGGAAGAAGCCAGACGAGCTTTACCTCGACGCGCTCGGCCGCCAGCACGCGCACGAGATGGGCGATAAAAGTCTCCTCGCCGAGGAACGGAGCCAGCCTGGCCGTGTGGCCCAAATAGCGCAAGGCCACCGGCTGGATGGGCAGCCCACCGGCCGCTTGGAAAACGGCCCGGGCAAAAGGCAGGACGGTCTGGCCTGGAGTGGTGGTGCCCTCGGGGAACACCGCCACACGCTCGCCCGCGTGCAGCCGTAAGCCGATCGCGTGCACCAAGTCCGCAGCCGCGCGCAGATTGCCTCGCGCTACGAACAACGTCCCGCTCGCCCGCGCCAGCCAGCCGATCAGCGGCCAGTCGGCGACCTCGCGCTTGGCGACGAAGGTAAACGGCGCCTGTGTTCCCAACACCACCACGTCCAGCCAGGAGACGTGGTTGCTAACTATCAAAGCCGCGCCTTCGAGCGGCGCTCCCCGCACGGCGACGCAGAGCCTTAAAGTTTTTGCTAGCCCCTGAAACCACTTCACGCGGATCGCGTCGCAGGCGGCCGGGGAGAGGCGCTTTAGCCATGGAAAAACGGCGGTCAGGAGGCCGGTGCCGCCGAGCAGCCAGGCCAGGACGGCCGCGCCTTTAACGAAGACCTTCAGCCAGACCACGAGCTTGGAAGCGCGCTGCAAAGAACCGCCGCAGGTAGCGCTCTTGCAGGTTGACCAAGGGCAGTAAGACGAACACGTCCATGCAGTTGAAATCCTCGTCCCAGTAAGGGTCGCCGCACACCCACGCCCCTAGGCGCAAATAGGTCTCAAGCAGCGGCGGGACGCCGCACTCGTCGCGCGCACAACGGAGTTCCTCAGGCACCGGTCGGCGCGAACTCACCGCCAGCCAGTTAGGGCCCAAGTGCTCTGGGCAAAGGCGGCGATAGAGCGCCTCCACCGCAAACCCACTGGGGCCGGGGGGGATGCTGGCGCAGCCCATCAGATAGGTAAATCCGCGTTTTTGGGCATAGTGACTGAGCGCCGACCACAATAGGGCTAAAACCATCCCGCCCCGGCTGTCTCGATCGACGCAGGTGCGGCCCACTTCCAAAAGTCGCCCGGGGAGCTGCCGGACCCTACTCAGATCGAACTCCTGTTCCGAGTAAAAGCCGCCGGCGCGCTCGGCTCCCAAGTCGCTCAGAAGGCGCGTGCAGCCGACGATCTTGCCGCTACGTTGGTCGCGCACCACCAGGTGGTCGCAGAATGGATCGAAGCGATCTCGGTCCAGCCCGTCTTCGCTTTTGAGCTTGGCTCCCATTTCCTCGGCGAAAACCCGGTACCTGAGCGCGAGCGCCTCTTTGACCGTGGCCGCGTGCATCGCCACAAAAGCTTCATAGCGGCGCGCCGCGCACGTCCCTAAAAGCGCGGGGAAGTCCTGGTGCATGGATGTGCTCGCAAAATGACCACCGGCATGAAGATAGGGCTGTTCTGTGACAAGCGTGCGACAGAGCCGTGACGGTTCATTGACAAACCGAAGGGAATGCCGGCACCCTTAACTTACCGAGGCGGTTTGGAACGGAGCACGCCATGTACGTATGGGTAGGTCTTTGGTTGCTAGCGGCTTTGTCCGGTGCGGCAGGCTGGGAGGAACAGGCGCGCACGCAGATGGTGGCCGAGATCGAACGCGAGTTTTACGCCACCTCCTTGGCCAGCGGCAAAAGCGCGCTCACCCCGAAGGTGAAACGGGCCCTGCTCGAGGTGCCAAGGCATCTGTTCGTCCCCGAGGCTTTGCGGTCCGCCGCTTACGAAAACCGCCCGCTGCCCATCGGTTACGGGCAGACCATCTCCCAGCCTTACATCGTCGCCCTGATGACCGAACTGCTCGAACCTAAACCCGAGCACGTGGTGCTCGAGGTCGGGACCGGCTCTGGTTACCAGGCGGCCGTGCTGGCGCGTCTGGTAAAGCAGGTCTACACGATCGAGATTATCGAGCCGCTGGCGAGCCGGGCGCGTGCCCGGCTCAAGGCGCAAGGTTATACCAACGTCGAGGTGCGTGTCGGCGACGGCTACTACGGTCTAAAAGAACACGCCCCGTTCGACGGCATCGTAGTCACCGCCGCCGCCAGCCACATTCCCCCGCCTTTGGTTGAGCAACTCAAGCCCGGCGGGCGGATGGTCATCCCGGTAGGCGGGCAGTTCCTGGTCCAGTCTCTGATGCTGGTGGAAAAAACCCCTAAGGGCGAAGTCTTAACCCGCCAGTTGCTCCCGGTCAGCTTCGTGCCCTTGACCGGTGGGCATTGAACACCTTATGGCGGCTCCTCCCTTGCTCTTGCTCCTTGCCGTTGGCTTGACCTCGGCCTGCGCCCTAGCGAGCGAGATCCTGCTCATGCGGCTGTTGGCCATCATCCAATGGCACCATTTCGCTTACGTCATCATCAGCCTGGCGCTTTTGGGCTACGGCGCCGGCGGCGCCCTGGTTACCCTGGGGAAGGATTTTGCCTTGCGCCATTTCGCGCGGCTGTTTCCGGGCGTTTGTCTGGCTTTTGGGGCCAGCCTGGCGGGCGGGTTTCTGATCGCCCAGAAGACCGCCTTCAACCCTTTAGAACTCCTGTGGGACCCTGGCCAGTGGCTGCGCCTTATGGCGGTTTATCTCATCTTGCTGTGGCCGTTCTTGTTCGCCTCAAGCGCTACCTGCCTGGCTTTGGCTCGCTTCGGGATCCACGCCGGGAGGATTTACGCCTGCGATCTGTTGGGCGCCGCCTCGGGCGCCCTAGGAGCCATCTTGCTCCTCAAGCGCTTCTTTCCCCTCACCGTGCTCGGCATCCTCGCCGCGGCTGCCTGGCTGGCCGCCGCGGTCGCCTGGCTTGGGCTGGGGGTGCGACCCAAAAGCGGCGCGATGCTTATTCTCCTGGCGGCTGTTCTGCTGCCTGCTTGGTTCGCATCTACCCCTAAGCTGGCGCTTTCCCCCTACAAGCCGCTCAGCCAGGCCTTGGCGACAATGGGCTCTCGAATCGTTGGGCAGCGCTCAGGTCCTTTGGGATTGTTGACCGTGGTCGAGAACTCCAGGGTGCCGTTCCGCCACGCTCCGGGCCTGAGCCTGACGAGCACCGCTAAGATCCCGCCCCAGCTTGCGGTGTTCACCGACGGCGATGGCTCGGGCGTGATCACCCGCTTCGACGGCGATTGGGGAGCGCTTGGCTTTCTCGACCAGCTGCCCTCGGCGTTGCCTTATCACTGGCTCAAGCGGCCGCGCGTCCTGGTGCTCGGGGCCGACGGCGGGATGGAGGTGCTGCAGGCGCTGTATCACCTAGCCGAACGCATCGACGCGGTGGAACTGGACCCCAACCAAGCCGCGCTGGTTAAAGAGGATTTTGCCGGCTTTGCCGGCCACCTGTACCGCTTGCCCCAGGTTCACCTGCACCTGGCCGAGGCGCGCGGGTTTGTGACTGCAACCGGCAAGCGCTTCGACCTGATCCAGATGGCGCTGTTGGATGCGTTCAGCACGGCTTCTTCCGGCTTGCACGCTTTAAACGAGACTTACCTGTACACCGTCGAGGGGTTGAAAACGTATCTCTCCCGCCTGACCCCGAACGGGGTATTGGCCATCACCCGCTGGACCCGCATCCCGCCGCGGGAGGAACTCAAGCTGTTTGCCACCGCAGTCGCCGCCCTGAACGCCTTGGGAGTGCAGGACCCGGCGCGGCATCTGGTTTGGATCCGGAGCTGGAACACCATCACCCTAGTGGTGAAACCGCGCCCTTTGCGCGGCGCCGAAATCGAAGCGGCACAAAAATTTTGCCGAGAGCGCGGCTTCGATCCGGCTTATTTTCCGGGAATCCAGCCGCACGAGGCCAATCGCTTCCACCGCCTGCCGCAAGACTACTACTACCAGGCCGCTTTGGCGATCTTGAAAAAGGATCCAAATTTTTTTGCCGCCTACAAGTTCGACGTGCGTCCGGCCACCGACGATCGGCCTTATTTTTTCCATACCTTCAAGTGGAGCTCGCTTAAAGAGCTCTGGGGGCTGCGCGCGGCCGGTGGGGTCGCGCTGCTGGACAGCGCCTATCTGCTCTTGGTGGGAACCTTGGGACAGCTGACCGTCCTGAGCGCGCTCATTATCGCAGCCCCACTGTTGCCCGGCAGCCTGCGCCGGGGCAAAGTGCCGCGGGCCAGGGTGCTGGGATACTTTTTCGCCATCGGCATCGGCTTTATCTTTTTGGAGGTCGCGTTGATCCAGAAGTTTATCCTCTACCTCTCCCATCCCCTGTACGCCGTCGCCGTGGTGTTGACCGGAATGCTGTTCTGGGCGGGTTGGGGAAGCGCTTCGCTGGAACGGCTGTGCCGCAGGCTGCCGGGATTTTCGCCGTGGTGGCCGGTGCTTGGGATCTTGGGGCTGGCGCTGGCCGACTTGGGCCTTTTGCCTTGGTTGACCGAGGCCACGGCGATGGCTGCGGATGGGTTTAAGATCGCCCTTAGCCAACTGTTGCTTGCGCCTTTGGCCTGGTGCATGGGTATGCCCTTTCCGCTCGGCGTGGCGCAGCTTGCGCGCGCCTATCCGGAAGGGATAAGCTGGGCGTTTGCGGTAAACGGCTGCGCTTCGGTCACCGGGGCGGTTTTGGCGGGCGTGCTTGCGATCCACCTGGGGCTGAACTGCGTGATCGGCTTTGGGCTTTTTGCCTATCTGGTCGCTGCGCTTTGGTATCGAGCGCCCGCAGGCGCTTAACCGCCCTTGCCGGTTTTGAGTTGCCGGATCTTGTCTAGGTGGCGATTGCCGATTTTGCGGAGTTTGTCCCACTGGTTGTTGGCCTCCTCCTGCAGCCGGCCGAGCCAATGCCGCGCCCAGGCAAATTCTAGCCCGAGCACCACCAGACCCAACGGGATCACCAGCATGGCGGGCCCGGGAAAGACGATCATCACCACCCCGAGCAGGACTAGGGTGCCTCCGATCAGCGCCACCGCCAAGCGCCGGGCCGCGACATAGGTAATTCTCAGGACGGATTTTCCTCTCATGGGAACGTCTCGAGTTCGCGCGCTAGATTATTATGCAGGCGCTGGCCTCCCCTGCCTACCCTTGCTTGCTCAGCTCGCCTGGTAGCGCTACACTCGGCTTTCTGCAAATCGAGGAAGCAGTATGGCGCTGAGCATCGCCCTGATCGCTGCATTCTTGGCTTTGGCCTTCCTCGGCGCCGGGATCTGGGCGTGGACTTTGGTGCTGTTGGGGGTTCTCATCGTCTCAACCCTAGGCGGGTTGGCCGGCCCGGCTGTGCTCGCCTTCTGGTGGCTGGCGATCGCGCCTCCTTTGGCGATCCTCAACCTCGCGCCGCTGCGCCGGAAGTTGCTCAGCGCCCCCGCGCTGAGGCTTGTGCGCCAGCGTTTGCCGAGCTTGTCGCGCACCGAGCAGGAGGCCCTGGAAGCGGGGGATGGGTGGTGGGAAGCGGAGCTTTTGGCCGGTCGGCCCGACTGGCAAAAGCTCTTGAATTTCCCCTTAAGGCCCCTGACCGAAACCGAGCAGGCTTTCCTCGAGGGGCCGGTGGAAGAGTTGTGTCGGATGCTCGATGACTGGCAGATTACCCGCAAGCTCAAGGACCTGCCTCCCGAGGTCTGGCAGTTTCTCAAGCGCAACCGCTTCTTTGGCTTGGTGCTGCCCCAAGAATACGGGGGGCTTGGGTTTTCCGCCCGCGCCCATTCCGAGATCGTGCTCAAGATCGCCAGCCGCAGCCTTACCGCGGGGGTGACGGTGATGGTGCCCAACTCCTTGGGGCCGGGGGAGTTGATCCTCAAGTACGGCACGCCGGCGCAAAAGGAATACTATCTGCCGCGCCTGGCGCGCGGTGAGGAGATCCCGTGCTTTGCCTTGACCAGCCCGGAAGCCGGTTCCGACGCTTCGGCCATGACCGATACCGGCCTCGTCTGCCGGCGGGATTTTAATGGCGAAAAAGGCGTTTTGGGGATCTTGTTGAATTGGGACAAGCGCTATATCACCTTGGCGCCGGTGGCTACCTTGCTCGGGCTGGCTTTCAAGCTCTATGATCCCGATCATCTCCTGGGCGATCGGGAGGACCTAGGCATCACCCTGGCCCTCATCCCCACGAACACCCCTGGAGTCGAGATCGGCGCGCGCCACGATCCCATGGGCATCCCGTTCCAGAACGGCCCGACCCGGGGCCGCGAGGTGTTCATCCCACTGGACTGGGTGGTCGGCGGGCGCGCTGGAGTGGGTCAAGGTTGGCGGATGCTGATGGAATGCCTGGCGGAAGGGCGCGGGATTTCTTTGCCGGCTTTGGCCGCCGCGGCGGCCAAGCTGGCCTGCCGCACGACTTTTGCCTACGCCCGCATCCGGCGTCAGTTCGAAGTACCCATTAGCGCCTTCGAGGGAGTCGCCGAGGCCTTGGGGAAAATCGGCGGCCTTAGTTATCTGATCGAAGCCGGGCGAATTTTAACCCTGGCCGCCATCGACCAGGGGATCCGACCGGCGGTGGCCTCGGCGATCTTGAAGTACCACGCCACCGAAGCCATGCGCCTTCTGGTCAACGCCGCTATGGACGTGCACGGCGGCAAGGCCATCATGCAGGGGCCAGGCAACCCTCTAGGCACGCTGTACCAGGCGGTCCCGATCAGCATCACCGTGGAGGGGGCCAATATCTTGACCCGCTGCATGATCGTCTACGGCCAAGGCGCGATCCGCTGCCATCCTTACCTGTTGGCGGAGATGCAGGCCGCGACCGCCTCCGACCTGGCTGCCTTCGACCGGGCGCTGACCGGCCATCTTGGGCTGTTTTTACGCAACCTCGTGCGGGCGGTGGCGCTGGGCCTGACTGCAGGCCGCCTGGCCCGGGTGCCGGCCGGCCCGCAGCGGCGCTATCTCCAGCACCTGACCCGGTTCTCTGCGGCGCTGGCGTTTTTGAGCGACTTGAGCCTGGCGCTTTTGGGCGGGGAACTCAAGCGGCGCGAGCGCCTCTCCGCCCGCTTGGGCGATATTTTGAGCCATCTTTACCTGGCTTCGGCGTTGCTCCGCTATCACCTCGAGGCTGAAGTCCCGGAGGCCGAGCGTCCGTTGTTCGAATGGGGAATGGCCTGGTGTTTGTACCGGATGGAACAGGCGGTGGATGAAGTGTTGGCCAATTACCCTAGGCCGCGCTTAGGGCGGCTGATGCGAAGATTGATCTTGCCTTGGGGCAGGCGCTTTGGCCCGCCTGCCGATTTTCTGGATCAAGCGGTCGTTTCTGTGCTCCAGACCCCAGGGCCGGTGCGCGAGCGTTTGACCGCCGGGATGTTCTTGCCCAAGGATTCCGAGGAACCCATCGCCCGCCTGGAGCAGGCGCTGGTTGCGGCCTTGGCCGCCAGCGAGGCGGAGCGCAAGCTGCGCGAGGCGGTCAAGGCGGGTAAACTCAAACCCGGCCCCGAGGCGATCGAGGCCGCGCTCAGGCAAGGCGTGCTCGAGCGCGACGAAGCCGAACGCTTGCGGCAGGCCGAGGCGCTAAGGCGCGAAGTCATCGCGGTAGACGCTTTTGCGCCGACCCCCGAGGAGGAATAGGATGGAGAAACCAGTTTATGTCATAGACGGCAGCCGTACCCCCTGTCTGAAGGCGAGGGGGCAACCCGGGCCCTTTGCCGCCGCCGATCTGGCCGTGCGTGCCGCCCAGCCGCTTTTGGCGCGCCAACCCTTCGAGCCCAAGGACTTGGATCAGGTGATCTTGGGGTGCGCCGCCCCAGGTCCCGACGAGGCCAACATCGCCCGCATCGTCGCCTTGCGCTTAGGTTTAGGCAAGGCGATGCCGGCGTATACGGTGCAGCGCAACTGCGGCTCCGGGATGCAGGCGATCGACTCGGCCGCGCGCGCCATCGCCTGCGGCCAAAGCTCCCTGGTTCTGGCCGGTGGCGCCGAGGCGATGAGCCACGCCCCGGTGCTCTACAACCCAGCCATGGTCGCCTGGCTCGGCCAGTGGCAGAAGGCGCGCACCCTGCCCGCCAAACTGCGCCAGCTCGCCCGCCTGCGCCCGGCGCACTTCGTGCCGGTGATCGGCCTGATCCGGGGACTCACCGACCCCACGGTCGGCCTGATCATGGGGCGCACCGCCGAGATCTTGGCCTACCGCTTTAACATCTCGCGCGAGGAGGCCGATTCTTTCGCCTGGCAGAGCCACCAGCGCCTGGCCAAAGCTCAGGCCGAAGGCCGGCTGGCGGACGAGATCGAGGTCCTCTACGACGGGGAGGGGAACGACTACGACCACGACGACGGCGTGCGTCCCGAGACCACCTTGGAGCAACTGGCCCAATTGCCGCCGATCTTCGACCGCGAGTTCGGCCTGGTCACCGCCGGCAATAGCTCGCAGGTCACCGACGGCGCCGCCTGGGTGATCTTGGCCGGCGAAGAGGCGGTTAAGCGGTACGGGCTCAAGGTCATGGGCAGGATCCTGGACTGCACCTTTGCCGGTTTGGATCCGGCGCAAATGGGCTTGGGGCCGGTGTACGCCAGCGCGGCTTTGCTTAGGCGCAACCGCCTGAAGTTGGAAGACATCGACTTCTGGGAGATCAACGAGGCCTTTGCCGCCCAGGTGCTCGCCTGCCTCAAAGCCTTTGCCTCGGAGCGCTTCTGCCGCGAGGAGCTTAAGTTGGACGGGGCGTTGGGGGAAATCGACCCAAACCGCCTCAACGTGGACGGCGGGGCGATCGCGCTCGGCCATCCGGTGGGCATGAGCGGCACCCGCATCGTGCTGCACCTTCTGCGCGTGTTGGCCGAACGAAGGGGCAGGTTGGGGGTGGCGACTTTGTGCATCGGTGGCGGCCAGGGCGGGGCCATGTTGGTGGAGCGGGTGGAAGAGGTGGGCCGTGGATAAATATCAACACTTTCGCCTAGAAACGGATAGGGAGGGGGTGGCCTGGCTGTGGCTGGATGTGGCAGAGAGCAAAGTCAACGTCCTCTCGAGCGAGGTGCTTAAAGAGCTGGGGCAACTTTTGACCGCCCTGGAAGCCAATCCGCCCAAAGGCTTGAGTCTAGGTTCGGCCAAGCCTTCCGGGTTTTGCGCCGGCGCCGACGTCCGGGAGTTCACTAAGATTTCCTCGCGCGACCAGGCGCTGGCCTTGATCGGCAAAGCCCATCAGGTTTTCCAGCGCCTAGAGTCCCTGCCTTGCCCTACGGTGGCGCGGATCCACGGCCATTGTCTGGGCGGCGGCTTGGAGCTGGCGCTGGCCTGCCGTTACCGGGTGGCTTTGGACGATCCTAAAACGCGCTTAGGGTTGCCGGAAATCCTGCTCGGCATCCATCCAGGCTTTGGCGGCAGCGTGCGCCTGATCCGGACCATAGGCGCGCCCAAGGCGTTTGAATTGATGCTGAGCGGCAACAGCCTGGATGCGCCCGCCGCGGCCCGCTGTGGGTTGGTGGACTATGCCGTTCCCGAAAGGCATCTGGACCGCGCCTGCCGCCATCTGCTCGCGACCCAACCGCGACCGCGGCGTCCTGGGTGGGTGCTGAGGCTGGCCGACTGGGCGTTGGTGCGGCCTTGGCTCGCCGCTGTCCTACGCCGCCAGGTCGCCAATCGCGCCAAGCCGGAGCACTATCCTGCCCCTTACGCCCTGATCGAGCTGTGGCGCCGCTATGGGGCTAAAGAGGCCATGTTCCAGGCCGAGGCCGAATCGGTGGCCGAACTGCTGTTGAGCGAGACCTGCCGCAACCTGGTGCGCGTGTTCTTCCTACGCGAGCGCCTCAAAGGATTCGGGCGCGGGGACGAGGTTTTCCACCGCGTCCACGCCGTAGGCGCGGGGGTGATGGGGGGCGACATCGCCGCCTGGTGCGTCGCCCAAGGGCTTAGCGCCAGCGTCCAGGACCTTTCTCCCCAGCGCATCGCCCCAGCGGTCCAGCGGGCTTATCGGTTGTTTGCTCGCACCTTCAAGCGCAGGCACGAAGAGATCGCCGCGCGCGATCGGTTGATCCCGGATTCCAAAGGCGTGCAGCTCCCGCGCGCCGAGGTGGTGATCGAAGCCATCGTCGAAAACCTCGAGGCCAAACAGGCCCTTTACCGCCAGATTGAACCCAGGCTGGGCGAGGACGCTTTGCTTGCCACCAACACTTCCAGCCTGCCGCTGGAGGCGCTGGCCAAGGCGCTCAAGCGGCCAGAGCGCCTGGTGGGGCTGCACTTTTTCAATCCGGTCGCCAGGATGCCTTTGGTGGAGGTGGTTCAAGGGGAGCGATCGGACCCTAAGGCGGTGGAAAAAGCTTGCGCTTTCGTGCGGGCGATCGCCAAGCTGCCGCTGCCGGTGAAAAGCGCGCCCGGTTTTTTAGTCAACCGCGTGCTCATGCCTTATCTGATGGAAGCGATGATCTTGCTGGAGGAGCGCGTCCCGCCCGAGGCCATCGACCGGGCGGCGACCGAATTCGGCATGCCCATGGGGCCGATCCATCTCGCCGACACCGTGGGCCTGGACGTGTGCTTGGCGGTGGCCGAGATCCTGACCCAGGCCTTGGGCGGCCAGGTGCCGGAACTCCTTCGCGCCAAGGTCGCAGACGGCAAACTGGGGGTCAAACGCGGAGAAGGGTTCTACCGCTACCGGCGAGGCCAGCCGCTCACCTGCAAGCGAGTGCGCTCCCCCTTGCCCCAGGAGGCCATCACCGAACGCTTGATCTTGCGCCTGCTCAACGAGTGCGTGGCGGTCTTACGCGAGAAGCTCGTGGAAGACGCCGATCTGATCGACGCCGGCATGGTGCTGGGGACGGGCTTTGCCCCTTTTCGCGGCGGCCCGATGCAGTATTTAAAACAGCGCGGCATCGAGGCCACCCGCGCGCGGCTTGAGGCGCTGGCGCAGGAATACGGCTTAAGGTTCCAACCCGATGCGGGGTGGGAAAAGTTGCAGGGGGTCTTGCAATGAAGGCAAGGCGCCGCGCTATTCGGAATGAAGGTGGAGGCCGGTCGGGCAGCATTCGGCATAAGGCACCACCCCTTTACGCCGCTCGTAGAGGTTGCGCGTGGCGTTGACCAGGCGCACGGCGAGCAGCATCACCGGAACTTCGATCAAGACCCCGACCACCGTCGCCAACGCCGCCCCGGAGTCGAAGCCAAACAGCGAGATCGCGGTGGCTACCGCAAGCTCGAAGAAATTGCTCGCCCCGATCAAGGCCGAGGGGCCGGCGACGCAGTGCGGCGACCGCAACCAAAGGTTTAAAAGATAAGCCAGACCTGAGTTGCCGAAGACCTGCACGGTGATAGGCACGGCGAGCAGCGCGATGACCCGCGGCTGGCGTAGCACCTGTTCGCCTTGAAAGCCAAACAGCACGACCAAAGTCAACAGCAAGGCCAAGATCGAGATCGGCCCGAGGAGTTTCAGCACCCGCCGCAAGCGCAAATAGCCGTGCGCCTGGCTTAGCAAGATGCGCCGCACGCCGAGCGCAAGCGCCAAGGGTACGACAAGATAGAGCAACACCGCTAAAAACAAGGTATCCCAAGGCACGTGCACGTTGGCGATGCCGAGCAGTCCGCCCACCAGAGGCGCAAAGGCGAAGATCATGATCAGATCGTTGAGCGCCACCTGCGACAAGGTAAAATGCGGCTCGCCGCGCATCAGGTGGCTCCAGACAAACACCATCGCAGTGCACGGCGCCGCCGCCAGAATGATCAGGCCGGCGCGGTAACTGGCGATCTGCTCGGCGGGCAGCCAAGGCCGAAACCACACCTCCAAGAATAACCAAGCCAGAGCCGCCATGGAAAACGGCTTGACCAGCCAATTGACGAACAAAGTCGCACCCACCCCCCGCCAATGCCGGCGGACTCCCCAAATCTCGCGGAAATCGATCTTAAGCAGCATGGGGAAGATCATCAGCCAGATCAGGACCGCCACAGGCAGGTTGATGTGAGCCACCTCGAGCCTGCCGAGCGTGTGAAACCACTCAGGGAACGCCTGGCCCAAAGCCAGACCGACGCCGATGCACAACAGCACCCACAGCGATAGCAAGCGTTCAAACCAACTCATACTACCCTCCCGATCGCGCGCAGCTTTTGCTCGAGCGCCAGGCGCTCGAGGCTTTCCGGGTGCAGGTTGAGAAGCAGCGAAATCCGCCGCTCGAGCAAGGCATACGCCTTGGCGAAAGCCAGTCTCTTTTCGTCTTCCGAACCGGTCACGGCGGCCGGATCCGGCACCCCCCAGTGGGCGGTGATGGGCTTTCCGGGAAACACCGGGCAGGGTTCCCCGGCCGCCTGGTCGCACACGGTGATGACGAAATCGAGCGGCGGGGCGTCGGCGGCGGCAAACTCCTCCCAGCTCTTGCTGCGCAGCCCGGAAGTTGGAATCCCTTCCTGGGCGAGCTTCTCCAGGGCCAGAGGATGGACGTATCCGGTCGGATGGCTGCCGGCGCTGTAGGCGCGAAACCTGCCTTGGCCTTTGGCGTTGAGCAGGGCTTCGGCCAGAATGCTGCGGGCAGAATTGCCGGTGCACAAAAACAGGACGTGGTAGACGCGCTGGTTCACTGAGCACTCCTCTTGGGTTAAACACGCCTGCCCCCGACAGCAGTTTTCCGTCAGAAAGGCGATAAGCGCTTGGATGGTGGCAAAATCGGCGCTGTAGTACAAAAAGCGCCCGACCGGGCGCGCGCGGATCAGGCCGGCCTGCGCCAGTTCTTTCAAGTGGAAGGACAAGGTGGCGCTTGGGATCTCGAGCCTGCGCGCGATCTCGCCGGCGGCAAAGCCTTTAGGGCCTGCCTGGACCAGGAGGCGGAACACCGAAAGCCGGGTCGCCTGAGCCAGGGCGCTTAAGGCTTGTAGGGCCTGACTTTTTTCCACGTTTTTAAAATAATCAAAATAATTATTTAAAGCAAAAATTTTTTCATGAGGAATATAAAATCCCTCAACAGATCGCTGGGCCAGTTCTAAGATGGGTTTGGGAAAGTGCTCGAGCGGGCATCCATTGGCGATCAACCGGAGTTTTCGATGGCGCGATACTCATGCTGGTGGTTGGTTTACGGCCTGGTATTATGGTTGGGCACGGCGGCAGCTGAGACCGCTACCCCAACGCTCACCCCCCTTACCTTGACCGCGGCGCTTGCGCAGGCCGAATGCGGAAATCCTTCGCTGGCCGCGATCCGCGCCCGCTACGAGGCGCTCAAGGCGATCCCGCCGCAGGAGGGGAGTCTGCCGGACCCGGAAATCAGCTTTGCCGCCATGAGCCTGCCGGTCGATACCTTCAATACCGGCAAGGAGGACATGACCCAGCTGCAGTTCGGGATCAGCCAGGCGTTTCCCTTCCCCGGGAAACTCCGCCTCAAACAGGAGGCAGCCGAGTGGGAGGCGAAGGCGGCAGGCGAGGACGTCAAGGAGCTCAGGCTCAAGCTCCTGCGCGACGTCGAGATCGTTTGGTGGCGGCTTTACTATCTCGACCGGGCGCTTGCGATCATCGCTGCCAATCAGGACCTCTTGCGCCAGTTCGTCGAGATCGCCAAGACCAAGTACACCGTCGGCCAGGGGCTGCAGCAGGACGTGCTGCTTGCGCAGCTGGAGCTGTCGCGCCTTATAGACCTAGAGCTGCAGCTTCAAGGCTTGCGGGGCCAGGAAGCGGCGCAGCTAAACGCTCTCATCGACCGACCGGCCGATGCTCCGGTAAATCTTCCCGCGGAAGTGGCCAGAACCCTGCCGGAGACGCCGCAGGAGCCAGACCTCTTCCGCCGCGCCGAAGAGAAAAGGCCGCTCTTGGCCCGGATCCACAACCAGATCGAGGCGGCTAGAACCCGTGTCGATCTGGCCAAAAAGGAATTTTTCCCCGATTTCAAGCTGGGGGCCTTCCACGGCTTCCGCCATGGTCAGGATCCTTCCGGCAAAAGCCGCCCGGATTTTCTCACCTTGAGCTTAAGCATGAACCTTCCTCTGTATTTTGCCACCAAGCAGGCCAAGGCGGTGGACCAGCGCCAAAGCGAACTTTTGCGCCAGCAGTTTAGGTGGCAGGACACCTGGAACCAGGTGCGCGCCGAGATCGCCTCCGCCCTGGCCGATTATCGCCGCGCCCGCGACCAGGCGGTGCTGTTCGACCGGGGCATCCTCCCCCAGGCGCGCCAGACGGTGGCCTCGATGCTGGCCGGCTATCAGGTGGGCAAAGTGGATTTCCTCAACCTGGTCAGCGCTCAGATCACCCTCTACAACTACGAAATCCAGTACTGGAAGACCCTGGCCGAGGCCCGGCAGGCCCTGGCGCGCCTGGAGGCTGCCGTCGGCGGTCCCGTCGAATCTTCCATCAACCCCCACCCAGGAGGGGGAACCAATACCACAGGAGACCGGTAATGCCGTTGCAACAGGATGCAGGGCCGGATAAAGGCAGATCCAGCGCAGGCGCGTCTCCCACCCGACCCTCCTCCGCAAGCGGGGGAGGGGGAATGGAAAACCGAGAGCCAAGCGTAGGTCGGATAAGCGTCAGCGCATCCGGCATTCCCAGCCTGCGTTTATCCGGCCTACGAAGCGGATGAAGGGACGTTTAAAATGAAATGGATCCCGATTGCCGCCATCACCCTGGCTTTGGGATTCGGTTCCGGCTACTGGCTGGCCGCCCGTCAGCTTGGGCCAAAGCCCCCTGCCACCACCGCCGGCTGCGAGCCGCTGTTTTACCGCCACCCCATGAACCCGTCCATTACCTCCAAGACCCCGACCAAGGACGAGATGGGGATGGACTACGTGCCGGTCTATCCGCTCGGCTGCCCCGGCGCCGCGGAGGCCGCCGGACCGCCGGGGACGGTGGTGATCGATCCCACCGTGGTCCAGACCATCGGGGTGCGCACCGCCGGCGTGGTCCGCCGGGATTTTTCCCACCCGATCCATACCGTGGGAAGGGTCAGCTACGACGAGGACTTGCTTGCCCGCCTTCATCCCAAGACCGAGGGCTGGGTGGAGAAGCTCTACGTCAGCAAGACCGGGCAGTTCGTCGCCCGGGACGCCATGCTTCTTAGCCTCTATTCCCCGCAGCTGGTAGCCAGCGAGCAGGAGTACCTGCTGGCCTTAAAGAGCCTGCGCATTTTAAAAGACAGCCCCTTCGCCGACATCCGCCGCGGCGCCCGCGAACTGGTCCGCTCCTCGCGCGAGCGCCTGGAACTGCTGGACGTGCCCGAACACCAGATCCACGAGCTGGAGCAAACCGGCCGGATCATGAAGAGCCTGCATATCCACTCGCCTTTCGACGGCTACGTGGTCAACGTGGGGGTGCGCGAGGGCCAGTACGTGACTCCGCAGACCGAGCTGTATCTGATCGCCGACCTGAGCAAGGTCTGGGTCTATGCCGACATCTACGAGTACGAACTGCCCTGGGTGCGGGTCGGGAATCCGGCGGAGATCACCCTGACCGCCGTCCCCGGCCGGGTATTCAAGGGCAAAGTGGTCTACGTCTACCCTTACGCCGACCCTAAGACGCGCACGGTCAAGGTGCGGCTGGAGTTTGCCAATCCGGATCTGACCCTGAAACCGGAGCTGTTCGCCAACGCCACTATCCACACCCGCCCCAAACCCGGCGTGCTGGCCATCCCCAGCGAGGCGGTGGTGCGCACCGGTCTCAAGGATCACGTGTTCGTAGCGAAGGGAGAAGGTCGGTTCGAACCGCGCATCGTGCAATTGGGGGTGCCTGCGAGCGGCTGGGTCGAGGTGCTGGCGGGGCTTTCGGAGGGCGAGGAGGTGGTGGTCTCCGGCCAGTTCCTGATCGATTCGGAGTCCAGCTTGAGGGAGGCGATGCGCAAGTTTGGCGCCGTGGGGCACGGCCATGATTGAGAGGCTTATCCGCCTGTGCCTTAAGGAACGCTGGCTAGTCCTGATCGCTGCCTTGATGCTGTTTGGCACCGGACTCTGGGCATGGCGCACCACCCCGCTGGACGCCATCCCCGACCTGTCCGACGTCCAGGTGATCGTCTTCACCGAGTATCCGGGCCAGGCGCCCCAGGTGGTGGAGGACCAGGTCACCTATCCTTTGACCACGGCGATGCTGGCGGTGCCTAGGACCAAGGTAGTGCGCGGCTATTCCTTCTTCGGCTCCTCCTTCGTCTACATCCTCTTCGAGGACGGCACCGACCTGTACTGGGCGCGCTCGCGGGTGCTGGAATACCTCAATTACGTGGCCAGACGCCTCCCAAAGGGCGTCACCCCTTCCTTGGGGCCGGACGCCACCGGGGTCGGCTGGATCTATGAGTACGCCCTGGTGGACAAAAGCGGCCAACACGATCTGGCCGAACTGCGCTCGCTGCAGGACTGGACCCTGCGCTATTCCCTCCAGGCCGTGCCGGGGGTGGCCGAGGTGGCCTCCATCGGCGGCTACGTCAAGCAGTACCAGGTGGAGGTCGATCCCAACGCCTTGTTGGCCTATCGTCTGCCCCTGGCCCAGGTCAAACAGGCCATTGCCCGCTCCAACAACGACGTGGGTGGCAGGCTGATCGAGCAGTCCGAAACCGAGTACATGGTGCGGGGCCTGGGTTACATCAAGACCCTAGAAGACCTGAGAAGCGTGCCGGTGGGGGTGGACGAGAACGGCACCCCGATCCGCCTCAAGGACGTGGCCGACGTCCATCTCGGGCCGGAACTGCGCCGAGGGCTCGCGGAACTGGACGGGGAAGGTGAGGTCGTCGGCGGGATCGTGGTGATGCGCTTTGGCGAGAACGCGCTTGCGACCATCCAGAGGGTGCGGGAAAAACTAAAAGAGCTCAAGGCGGCTCTGCCGGAAGGGGTGGAGATCGTGCCGGTGTACGACCGCGGCGATCTGATCGAGCGGGCGGTGACCACTCTCCAGGACGCATTGGTGCAGCAGCTCATCATCGTCAGCTTAGTCATTGGGCTGTTCCTGCTCCATGCCCGCTCTACCCTGGTAGTGGTCCTCAGCCTGCCGCTTGGGGTGCTTGCGGCTTTTGTCCTGATGCGGATCCAGGGGATTAGCGCCAACATCATGTCTTTGGGGGGGATCGCGGTGGCCATAGGCGACATGGCCGACGGGGCGATCGTGATCGTGGAAAACGCCCACAAGCGCCTGGCTCAGGCGCAGCGCGAGCGCTGCGCCCCTTTGACGACTGCCGAGCGCTGGGAGACAATCGAGGCGGCTGCGCGGGAGGTGGGGCCGCCGCTGTTTTTCTCCCTCTTGGTCATCATGGTGGCGTTCCTGCCTATCTTGGCCCTCCAGGCCCAGGAAGGGCGCCTGTTTTCGCCCTTGGCCTTCACCAAGTCCTATGCCATGCTGGCGGCGGCGGTGCTGACCGTCACCCTGGTGCCGGTGTTGGTGGGGTATTTTGTCCGCGGAAGGATCTTGGCGGAGGAGCGCAATCCCGTCACCCGCTGCCTCCACGCCTTGCACACGCCGCTATTGCAGCTGGCCATGCGCCACCGCTTGGCGAGCTTAAGCGCCGTGGCGCTGATCCTGGCGGCGACTTGGTATCCCCTAGCGCGGCTGGGAACCGAGTTCATGCCGCCTTTGGACGAGGGGGACATCCTCTACATGCCCACCACCTTCCCCGGCATTTCCATCACCAAGGCGCGTGAGATCCTGCAGCAGACCGACAAGATCCTCAAAACCTTCCCCGAAGTCGCGCACGTGTTCGGCAAGGTAGGCCGCGCCGAAACCGCCACCGATCCGGCCCCCCTGTCGATGATCGAAACCACCGTCCGCCTCAAGCCCCGGGACCTGTGGCCCGATCCGACCAAGTCCACCCGCGAGCTGATGGCGGAGATGGACAAGGCGATCCGCTTTCCGGGTTTGGCCAACGCCTGGACCATGCCGATCAAGACCCGCGTCGATATGCTCTCGACCGGCATCAAGACCCCCGTCGGCATCAAGGTCTCCGGCCCGGATCTGAACGAACTGCAGCGGCTTGCCGAGGCCATCGAACGGGCGATCAAGACTCTGCCCGAGACGCTTTCGGCCTTCGGCGAGCGGGCGGTGGGGGGCCACTACGTGGATTTCGACATCGACCGTTTCGAGGCGGCCCGCTACGACCTTACCGTCGGCGACGTCCAGGACGTGATCCAAAGCGCCATTGGCGGCATGAACATCACCTGGACCGTGGAAGGGCTGGAGCGCTATCCGGTCAACCTGCGCTACAAGAGAGCCTTTCGCGACAATCTGGAGATGCTCAAGCGGGTGCTGATCCCGACTCCCACCGGCGCCCAGATCCCGCTGTCCCAGGTGGCGGACCTCAAGTTGCGTCGCGGACCGCCAGAGATCAAGAGCGAGGACTCGCGCCCCAACGCCTGGATCTACGTGGACATCAAGACCTCGGACATCGGCGGCTTCGTGACCAAGGCCAAGCGGGTGCTGGCCGAACAGGTGAAAATTCCGCCCGGCTACACGGTGAGCTGGTCGGGCCAGTTCGAATACTTGCAGCGGGCGGTCGAGCGCTTACAATGGCTGATACCGATTACCCTAGGACTGATTTTTCTGTTTCTGTACTTCACTTTCCGCAACTTCACCGAGCCTTTGCTGGTGATGCTGACCGTCCCCTTCGGGCTGGTCGGGGGCATCTGGCTGTGCTGGCTGGAGGACATCCAACTCTCAGTGGCGGTGGTGGCCGGTTTCATCGCCCTGGCCGGGATGGGGGCGGAAACCGGCGCGCTGGTCTTAAGCTTCATCGACATGGAGATCGCCGAGCGGCGGGCGCAGAAAAACGGCCCTTTGACCACGCAGGAGATCCTTCAGGCGGCCGCAGAGGCGACTTCAAAGCGCGTGCGCCCGGTGGTGATGACCGCCATCATCAACATCATCGGGCTTTTTCCCGTCTTCTTAAGTACCGGCACGGGCGCCGACTTGGCCCGCCCCATCGCCGTGCCGGTGCTGGGGGGAATGACGACGGTGATGATCGCCACCCTGTTGGTGTTTCCGGTGTTCTACGGTCTGGTGATCGAGCGCCGGGAACGGCGCTCGGGGGCGGTCAAGTTGCCTTGAGGAACGCAGGGCAAATCAGGGAGGATGAAGCAGGGAATCGCTCAGGGCCAAAGCCATCTCAATCACATCACAGGAGGCATTCGATGAAAACGCATACCCAAACCCGGAAATGGATCGCGATCCCGCTTATCATCGGGCTGCTGACTACGGCGTACGCCGAGAGGATGACCCGACCGGAGCGCGCACAGCACGGGCCGGCCAGGATGTCCTTGGAGCAGGCGATCGAGCAAGCCAAGACACCGCAAGACCACGCGCAAATAGCGGCGCGCTACGAGAAAAAAGCGGACAAGCTGCGCAAGTCCGCCCGCTACCACGAACGCCTGGCGGAGCTTTATGCCAAAACCGACAACCCCAAGATGGCCGCCGATTCCGCCCGCCATTGCCGCGCCATCGCCGAAAAGCTTAAAGCCGCCGCCGAGGAGATGCAGTCTTTGGCCCAAATGCACCGGGAAATGGGAGGACAGTAAAGCTCTGCTGGTCCCTGAGGGGCAGCCTTCAGGGTTGCCCCGAAATCATTCAACTACCTGACTGCCGGTATGGACACAACCACGGTTACCAGCAAGGGACAGGTTACTATCCCCAAGGCGATCCGCCAGAAACTGGGAATCCGCAAAGGCACTAGGGTCGAGTTCATCCTCGTGGGCGATCGGGTGGAACTGCGCATTCAGCGACCGGTTCCCCCAATCAGGAAAAGCGGTTTCGGTCTGCTCAAGAGCCGGCGGCCGCCGGTGCCGGCCGACTTCGATCCGGCCCAGTTGGCCGATTGGGAACCATGATCGGCCTGGATACCAACATTCTGGCGCATTACTACATCGAGGACAGCGGCGACGGTGAAGCCCAGCGACAACGTCAGGCCGCCCGTCAGCTGCTCGAGGGCAATGAACCGCTGGCGGTCTGCAAAACCGTGCTGCTGGAGCTGGAATGGGTCATGCGGGGTTATTACGGCTTTGAGCGGGGGGAAATTCTTCAGGTTTTCGACCATCTGCTCGGTCTGCCCCATGTGGAGGTGGAACAGCGCAATCAGGTGGAACAGGCCTTGGCGCTCTACCGGGAAGGCTTCGATTTTGCCGATGCCCTGCACCATGCGGCTTATTCCCATTGCGCCCGCATGGCAAGCTTTGATGACCGCAAATTTGCCCGCAAAGCCAAACGGCTGGGATTGACCCCTACGGTCCTGGTGCTCCGCGATCGGGGATGAGGAAGGTGATAAAAACCAAATTCTCCCCTTATGCCGCCGGCCAGGCAACCGGCCTGTTTCTGGCGCTCAGCTATGCTCTGTACGTGGCCCGCTGCCTGCTGTTTCCGGAGCACCGGCTTTACTTAAGCTGGCAGAAGTGG
>NZ_BAAHXK010000007.1:0-133370 GCF_054656915.1 Methylothermus subterraneus | reverse complement strand
GGCGCGCGCCTTTTTGGCCCAAGTGACCTCCGACCCGACCACCGTCAAGACCCCAAGCCAGGTGACCCAGTTCATCCAGAGCCAAATCGCCAATCCGGGCGATCCCATACTTAAAATTTAACATAATAAACATTATGCGAAGTTAAAGCCGGTTTTCAGGAAGATAAGGATTAGGGTCGAAATCCGGCTCCTGCTTAAGAAGCCAGGCCGAAAGCAACTTAGTCGCGGTAGGTCCCATGGTTACGCCGTTGCGGAAATGGCCGCAGTTGTAGTACAGGTTGTCAAATCGCGGGTGGCGGCCGATGTAGGGAATCCCTAAAGGCGCTGCCGGCCGAAGCCCAGCCCAATGTAATTCGACCGGAAAGTGGCGCAAACTCGGCAAGGTGTCGATGGCAAAGCGATACAAGCCTTGGTAGGCCTCCCTGGTCGGGCGTTTGTCGAAACCGGCCTCTTCGACTGTGCTGCCGATCAATATTCGCCCGTCCAGACGCGGAATGAGATAATGCTCGCCGTACTGCACCATAGTAGTCAGTATTCCAGGTTCCGCTTGAAGGAGCAACATTTGGCCTTTGACCGGCCGGATCCTGGGTTGCCAAAGCAAATCTTTAGACCACCTTGCAGACCAGGCCCCGGCGGTGACGATGAATACGTCGGCTCGAATTTCTCCTTTAGGCGTGATTGCTGAGATAATTTCCGTGCCGCGCCGGCGCCAGCCGACCACGGGAGTCTTCTCCTCAAACGCTACCCCACGCAGTTGGCAGTCGCGCTTTAAGGCCTTTAAGAGTCTGGGGTTGCGGATTTGAGAGATTCCAGGAACCCAAAACGCCTCTTTAGTCGATCGGACCCCAGGGAAGCGTTTTTCGATTTCCCTGCGGTCTAGAATCTCAAAGACAATCCCATGGCGCCTACACCAGGCACAAGCGGCGCTTAAGTCTTCCAAATCCAGCCACAGCATGCCGCATTGCTGGAGCTCAGGGTTGATGCCGGTCGATTGCAACTCTTTAACGAGTTCAGCGTAATCTCTCCCACTGCCCAAGGTGAGTTGCTGAATGGGTTCTGGCTGCCGCCAGGGATACAGCGGCGAGAGAATGCCCCCGCCCGCCCAAGAAGCCTCCTGGCCTATCGCGCTCCGGTCCACGATTTTTACTTGCCAGCCGCTTGCGCTCAGTTCGCGGGCGCACAGAAGGCCCATGATTCCACCGCCGAGGATCAGGCACTTCATTTTTGGTTATAGACAATGGTTTAAAAATTTGATACAAATCGTTTCCGTCGAGACAATCGACGAGCATGGATCCGTTTCGTACGGTTCTTTAGGATGCAATATAACAAACTAACCTGAGAGGTAGGAGAAATGGCAGACGAGACTCAAGAAAAAGACAATTTTTGGCTGATCATCGGCCTTCTGATCGCTGCCGTCGTGGTCGGCGTGATCCTATTCAAAAAGACCGAAACTTCTTCGGTGCCTTATCAAGCTTGGGAAGAAGTCAGGAAGGAAGAGGCATCTAAAAAATAACCACTTATCTTTGAGCGATTTGAAAAGCCCTGCGCGCCAGGGCTTTTCTTTTAGACGTTGAAGCGAAAGTGCACCACATCCCCGTCTTGAATGACGTAATCCTTGCCCTCCAGACGCCATTTTCCCGCCTCTTTGGCGCCCTGCTCGCCGCCGTAACGAATAAAATCGGCGTAGGCGATCACTTCGGCGCGGATAAACCCTTTCTCAAAATCCGAATGAATGACCCCTGCCGCGGCCGGAGCAAGAGTGCCTATGGGCACCGTCCAGGCGCGCACTTCTTTGCTGCCTGCGGTAAAGAACGTCTCTAGCCCCAGGAGACGATAGGCCGCGCGCGCCATCCGCTCAAGCCCGGATTCCGCCATCCCGAGCTCTTCGAGAAAAACCGACCGGTCTTCGTCCTCCAGTTGCGCGATTTCCGCCTCCAGGGCGGCGCATATCGGCACCGCTTCGGCCCCTTCGGCCGCCGCATACTCAAGCACCCGATCGAGCCATGGGTTGCCTTCGAGACCACCTTCCTGAACGTTGGCGACGTAGAGAGTGGGCTTTGCGGTCAAAAGCTGAAGCGCTTTGAGCCTGGCCTGCTCTTTTGGATCCAACGCCAAGCAGCGCACCGGCCGTCCTGAATCCAAATGGGCGATGACTTTTTCGAGCAGCGCCTTTTCGAGCAGCGCTTCTTTTTCCCCCGACTTGGCGGCCCGCATCACCCGATTAAGGGCCCGTTCCGCCGACTCTAGGTCGGCCAAAATCAATTCGGTTTGGATGGTTTCAATGTCTCGGATCGGATCGACTGAGCCGGCCACGTGGGTGACGTCTGGATCGTCAAAGCAGCGCACCACGTGGACGATGGCGTCGGTCTCCCGGATATGTCCTAAGAAGCGATTGCCCAAGCCCTCGCCTTTCGAAGCCCCGGCGACCAACCCGGCGATGTCTACGAACTCTACGGTAGCGGGGACGATGCGCTGAGGTCGGACGATTTCGGCGAGGCGCTCTAGCCGCAGATCTGGCACCGGAACAATGCCCACATTAGGATCAATGGTGCAGAAAGGATAGTTCTCTGCAGGGATTTGCGCGCGCGTCAGCGCGTTGAACAAGGTGGATTTGCCTACGTTAGGCAAACCTACGATACCACAGTGCAAGGCCATGTCTTAACAAAAGTTAACAATCAGGAAACCGTAAAACGTCGTCTTCGCCCAGATACGCGCCGGATCGAACTTCGATCAGCTCCAAGGGAATTTGGCCTGGATTTTCTAGACGGTGTTTGACCCCGATAGGAATATACACGGATTGATTTTCGCTGAGCAAAAAAGTTTCTTCTCCTCGGGTAACGCGGGCGGTTCCCTTGACTACGATCCAATGTTCGGCTCGGTGGTGGTGCAACTGGGTGGTTACGCAGGCGCCTGGACGCAAGGTCAAGCGCTTGACCTGGTAGCGTTCGCCTTCGCCGATCGTCTCGATCGTCCCCCAGGGGCGGTGTGTTTTAATGTGCTCTAAATATTGCGGACGCCCCAAGCGTTTTAGGTATTCAGCCACTTCCCTGACTTCCTGGGCGCATTCCTTGGCGGCAACCAAAATGGCATCCTGGGTTTCAACCACCACCAACCCCTCTACTCCCAATGCGGCTACGAACCGAGCCTCGGAACGGATAAGGCAGTCTTTGACGCGCTTTAGATACACGTCTCCGTAGGCAACGTTGCCTTCGTTGTCGGTCTCGGTGACCTCCCACAACGCCGGCCAGGAGCCAAGGTCCGACCAGCCGGCGTCCAGCGGCAAAACCGCAATTTTCTTGGAGGTTCCGGCGATTTTTTCCATCACCGCATAGTCGATGGAATCGGCCGGGCAGCGCGCGAAAGCTTCGGGATGCAGACGAAAGAACTCTCCGTCCTGCCTGCCTGAGTGCACCGCCTCCCGAACCGCGGCCAGGATATCTGGGCGAAACCGGCCGATGGCATCCAGCCAACGGCGGGCGCGCAAGACGAAGATCCCGCTGTTCCACAAGTAGTTGCCTGAAGCCAGATATTGTTTGGCAAGCTCGAGCTTGGGTTTTTCTACGAACGCTTCCAAGACCTTAGCCTGGCCGCAAAGCGGCTGACCGGCGCGCAGGTATCCAAAACCGGTTTCCGCCCGGGTGGGTACGATCCCAAAAGTGACCATGTACTCATCCTGCGCCAGACTGACAGCTTCGCTTAAGGCGTTGCAGAAAGCGTCGGCATTTTTGATTACATGGTCCGAAGGCGCGGCCGCCAGCACCGGATCGTTCCCCTCTTGGGTCGCAAGCAAGGCCGCAGCGGTCAAAGCGGGGGCCGTGTTGCGCCCGACCGGCTCCAAAACGATATCAACCTTTAGCTTTAAGGTTCTAAACTGTTCGGCTACCAAAAAGCGGTGGGATTCGTTGCAAACCACCAAAGGCGGGCAAACAGAAATGGGAGGACTTTTTGCCGAGAGCGCTTGGAGACGCAGCGCCGTCTCCTGGAGCAGGCTGTGCTTGCCCGTTAAAGCCAAAAATTGCTTTGGGTAGGTTTCTCGCGACAGCGGCCAAAGCCTGGTTCCTGACCCCCCGGACAAAAGGACGGCCATAAATGGTATGCTCATTGTCTTCTGATGATTTATCTTTATCATGACCACGCGCGTTTATACCCATCCGGCTTGCTTTGACCACGACACCGGCCCGGGACATCCCGAATCGCGGGCACGGCTTGAGGTCGTTTTGGAAGCGCTAGCTCGTCCCGGCTTTGAAAACATCGAGTGGCGCATTGCTCCTTGCGCCAGACTAGAGCAATTGGCCGCAGTACACACGGCAAGCCACATCGAGCAGATTTATGCGGCTATCCCCAAGACAGGTTACGCTTTTCTGGATCCGGATACCGTCGTTTCTCCAGGCTCGTGGGAAGCCGCTCTGCGCGCTGCTGGGGCGGTGTGCGCTGCGATAGAAGACGTGCTTGGGGGAGAGGCGGAGAATGCCTTTTGCGCTGTTCGCCCTCCGGGGCATCATGCGGAAATAGGCCGCGCGATGGGGTTTTGTCTGTTCAACAACGTCGCCATCGCCGCCCGCCATGCTATAGATCGGTTCGGATTGAAAAGAGTGGCGATTGTCGATTTTGACGCCCATCACGGCAACGGCACTCAAGCCATTTTCGCCAGCGAGCCTAAAGTGCTGTACGCTTCTACCCATCAATTCCCCCTCTACCCTGGCACCGGCCGCGCTGAAGAAACCGGGTGCGGAAATTTGATCAACGTGCCTCTGCCGCCTGGCGCCACCGGCGCGCATTTTCGCGCTCAGGTCCAAGCGCATATTCTCCCTGCCCTTTTGGCCTTTCGGCCTGAGCTTATTTTGATCTCGGCCGGGTTCGACGCCCACGTCAAAGATCCTTTGGCTTCCCTGTGCCTGGAGGAAGCCGACTTTGCCTGGATCAGCGCTCAGCTTTTGGTGTTTGGTGTGCCCTTGGTCTCCAGCCTGGAGGGAGGCTATCACTTGGGCGCTTTGGCAGAAAGTGCGGCTGCTCATGTACAGGCCCTGATTTCTGGCCTCCCGATGGCGAAATAGTCGAATCCGTACCGGCGCACGAGGTTGGGATCGTAAAGATTGCGGCCGTCGAAAATCACCGCGCGCCGCATAAGCTGTTTCATTGCACCAAAGTCAGGACTGCGGAACTCGTTCCACTCGGTAAGGAGCGCCAAACCGTCGGCGTTCTTAAGAGCCGCCATCGGGCTATCGGCCAATACGAGGTCTTCCCGTTGGCCATAGATTTGCAGCGCCACGGCTCGAGCGACCGGGTCGTAGGCGCAAACCTTAGCGCCGGCGGCCCACAAGGATTCCATTAAAGTCCGGCTGGGGGCTTCGCGCATGTCGTCGGTGTTGGGCTTAAATGCCAGCCCCCAGAGAGCGAAAGTCCTGCCTCTCAGATCCCCTGCGTAATAGCCTTGGATTTTTTCGAACAGGCGCCGCTTTTGGCGTTCATTGACGCTGTCTACCGCGCGCAGCAGTTCCGCGGGGACATTTGAGCTCTGCGCGGTGGCGATCAAGGCCTTGATGTCTTTAGGGAAACACGAGCCGCCATAGCCGCAACCGGGATAGATGAAGTGATAGCCTATCCTCGGGTCGGCGCCGATTCCGATCCGCACTTTCTCGATGTCTGCCCCTAGCGCTTCGGCAAGATTGGCCAGTTCGTTCATCAAGCTGATCTTGGTGGCCAGCATGGCGTTGGCAGCGTATTTGGTCAATTCCGCCGAACGGAGGTCCATCGCGATCAGGCGTTCGTGGTTGCGGTTGAACGGGGCATACAAGGCCCTGAATAGCTCGGTGGTACGGGGGTTGTCGGTGCCAACGACGATCCGATCCGGCCGCATAAAATCGTCGATCGCTGCGCCCTCTTTAAGAAATTCGGGGTTGGCGACCACATCGAATTCCAGCTCCGCCCTTCCCCGCCTTGCGAGCACCGTCCGGATCTCGGCCCGAACCCGATCCCCTGTCCCGACGGGGACGGTGGACTTGTTGACTACGATGCGGTACTCCTCCATCCGCTCGGCGATGGTCCGCGCGACCGCAATTACCTGCTTAAGATCGGCGCTGCCGTCTTCGCCTGGAGGCGTGCCGACGGCGATAAATTGGAACAATCCATGGGAGACGGCAAGGTCAGGGTCGGTCGTGAACGCAAGCCGCCCCGCTTTGCGGTTGCGGGTGATCAACTGGTCTAGACCGGGCTCGTAGATCGGGACTTCACCGTGGTTTAGGCGCTCTATCTTGTGCTCGTCCACATCCGCGCACAGGACGTCGTTTCCGACTTCCGCCAAACACGCGCCGGTCACCAATCCTACATACCCCGAGCCGTAAATCGTCACTTTCATAAGCCGCGCTCGAGATCCGCAATGATGTCTTCAACCGCTTCTAGGCCTACCGAAATCCGCACCAAGCCTTCGTCGATTCCTGCCTGTTTGCGCTCTTCTTCCGATAAGCGGCTATGCGTGGTAGTCGCTGGGTGGGTGATCGTGGTCTTTACATCGCCGAGGTTGGCGGTGATGGAAATCAAGCGCGTGCTGTCGATCAGTTTCCACGCCGCTTCCCGCCCTCCTCGGACTACAAAACTCACTATCCCCCCTGCCCCGTCTTGTTGGCGTTTTACCAGCTCGTATTGGGGATGGGAGGGTAGACCCGGGTAGTACACCCGCTCGACCTTGGGCTGGCTTTCCAGCCAGCGGGCAAGCTGCAGGGCGTTGTCGCAGTGGGCGCGCATCCTCAAGCTCAAGGTCTCTAGCCCTTTTAGGAACACCCAGGCGTTGAACGGACTCAAAGCCGCTCCTCCCGTCCTAAGAAAGGGATAAATCGCCTGGTCGAGCAACTCGGCTCGACCCACGATCGCCCCCCCGACGCAGCGGCCTTGACCATCCAGGTATTTAGTCGCCGAATGCACGACCAGATCGGCGCCTAAGGCCAGCGGCCTCTGCAAGATCGGGGTGCAGAAGACGTTGTCCACCACTAGCAGGCAACCTGATGAATGAGCTAACTCGGCCAAGGCGGCGATGTCGGCGATTTCGGTCAAGGGGTTGGACGGGGTTTCTAGGAAGAGGAAACGAGTATTTTCGCAAATGGCAGACTCCCAGGCGTTCAAGTCGGTCAAGGTCACAAACGAAGTCTTGACGCCAAACTTGCCCAGGTAATTTTTGAACAGCAAGACCGTGTTGCCGAACACTGAACGCGAACACACCACGTGGTCGCCGGCTTTAAGCAAGCCCATGCATAAGGTCAAAATCGCCGCCATCCCGGAAGCGGTCGCAATACACCGCTCCCCGCCTTCTAAAGCCGCCAGGCGCTCTTCGAAGGCGCGCACGGTGGGATTGGTGAAACGCGAATAAATATTGCCCACCTCTTCTCCAGCAAAGCGAGCTTGCGCTTGACGGGCGCTGTCGAAAACGTAGCTTGAAGTGGCAAAGATAGGATCGGAGTGTTCCTGTTCGGGGGTCCGATGCTGTCCAGCGCGGACGCTGCGGGTTTGCAGGCCAAATTGGTTCCAGTCCATCGGCGGCTCTTCTAAATCGAAATGAGATCGGTTAGGGGCGACGCGCACGTCGCCCTTTCAAGCTTTTTTTGACCGGCTTCGGAGCGGCAGAGCCGAAGCCGTTCAAGGTACTCGGGTGTGATATCGCCGGTTACGTACTGCCCGCTAAAGCAGCTGGTTTCAAAGCGTTTGAGCTTGGGGTTGCCGCGTCCTACCGCTTCCACCAGGTCTTCAAGATCCTGATAGATGAGCCAGTCTGCCCCGAGCAGAGCCTCAACCTCCGCCTCTGAGCGGCCGTGGGCGATCAACTCATCGGCAGCCGGCATGTCGATGCCATAAACATAAGGATAGCGCACCGGCGGCGAAGCTGAGGCAAAATAAACCTTTTTGGCGCCTGCTTCTCTAGCCATTTGGATGATCTGACGAGAAGTCGTGCCGCGCACGATGGAATCGTCGACCAAGAGTACGTTCTTGCCTTTGAACTCCAGGTCGATTGGATTCAGCTTGCGTCGGACCGATCGTTGACGCAGCGTCTGCCCAGGCATGATGAAGGTGCGGCCGATATAGCGGTTTTTGATAAAACCTTCGCGATACTTCACTTTTAACCGGTTCGCCAGCTCCATTGCGGCCGTCCGGCTGGTGTCTGGAATGGGGATAACCACATCGACGTCGTGATCTGGCTTTAGTCTTAAGATCTTTTCCGCCAGCTTCTCGCCCATGCGGAGCCTGGCTTTGTGCACCGAGATTTGGTCGATGATCGAGTCGGGGCGGGCGAAATAAACAAATTCGAATATGCACGGCGCAGGCTCTCTCTGGTCAGCGCAGCGGCGGCTATGGAAGCGGCCGTTTCTCTCTATGAACACGGCTTCTCCCGGCTCGATATCGCGTACTAGATCAAACCCAAGCACGTCTAGGGCAACGCTTTCGGAAGCGATCATGTACTCTGGCCCCTTAGGCGATTCCCGGTACCCGATCACTGCCGGCCGAATTCCGAAAGGATCCCGAAAGCCCAGAATCCCAAAGCCGGTAATCATCGCCACGACCGCGTAAGCGCCGCGGCAACGGCGGTGGACTTCGGTCACGGCGTCAAATACATCGTTGACATCCAGGCGCAGTTTGCCCAGGCGCTGGAGTTCGTGGGCAAAGACGTTGAGCAGCACTTCGGAATCAGAATCGGTGTTGATATGCCGCTGATCCTGTAGAAACAGCTCTTGCTTGAGTTGCTCGGCGTTGGTGAGATTGCCGTTGTGTCCTAAGGTAATCCCGTAAGGAGAATTAACATAAAAGGGTTGAGCTTCGGCAGGGCTGGCGCAACAACCTGAGGTTGGATAACGCACGTGGCCGATTCCCATGGTCCCTGGCAGGTTCAGCATGTCTTTGGTTTCGAAGACGTCGCGCACCAACCCGCGCCCCTTGCGCAAATAAAATCTTCCCCCTTCGTAAGTAGCGATTCCAGCGGCGTCCTGGCCGCGGTGCTGGAGGACGGTCAGAGCCTCATACAATTCTTGATTCACCGGGGAGTGAGAGACTATGCCAACGATGCCGCACATAAGCTGTTCACGTTTGAGTTAAAAAATGACGTGAGCGATCTTTTAAATACAGGGTTTGCAGAGTTTCGACCCAAAGCTCGAGGGAGGGTAAAAATCGCGACTGCTGCCACCAAGTTTGCTGCGACAATTTTAAGCTGTCTGCCGCCCATACAAAACCTAAAATCAACACCAAACCGCGCGCCCAACCGAGCAGTAAACCGCCTAAACGGTTTACGCTGCCAAGCAAGGACCGATTAATCCAAGCGCTGAGTAAAAGACCAAGCGTTTTACTAAGAAAGAGCGTGCTAAGGAACAAGATAACAAATGCCACGACCGTTGGAACTCCAGGATAAGCGATCCAGCTTTTCAGTTCGACCGCCAATACCGGCGAGCCGTAAAACCCAATCCATAACGCGGCGATCCAGCCGACGAGAGAAAACACTTCACGGATCAAGCCGCGCGCCCAACCTCGGAGGGCGGAAACACCGACTGTGATGAGAATCGCGTAATCGACCCAAGTCATTGCTTTAGGCAAGGTCGCAAAACAGCTAGGATTGCCTGCTGTCCATGGTCTCGTCCAGCATTTTTAAATGGGCCAGTTTGGCGGCGATTTTCGCCTCCAGTCCTCGGTCCGTTGGATGATAATATTGCCTAGGCTTCATTTCGTCTGGGAAATAACTCTCTCCGGCAGCGTATCCTTCCGGTTCGTCATGGGCGTAGCGGTAGCCTTTGCCTGCGCCGATTTCTCGCATGAGTTGGGTTGGAGCGTTGCGTAAGCGCAGTGGCACCTCAAGGCTTCCATAGGCGGCAGCGTCGCGGGAAGCCGCTTGGAATGCACGATAGACGGCGTTGCTCTTGGGAGCACACGCAAGATAAACGGCAGCCTGTGCCAAGGCCAACTCGCCTTCGGGACTTCCCAAGCGTTGCTGTGCGTCCCAAGCGTTGAGCGCCAGTTGAAGAGCGCGCGGGTCGGCGTTGCCGATGTCTTCTGAAGCGATCCGCACCAGGCGTCGGGCGATATAAAGAGGATCGCAGCCGCCATCGAGCATCCGGCACAGCCAGTATAAGGAAGCATCTGGGTGGCTGCCGCGGATGGCTTTGTGAAGGGCGGAGATCTGATCGTAGAAAATATCTCCTTGCTTGTCGAAGCGGCGCGCACTACCCCCAGCGAGTACGTCTTTGGCTAAAGATTCGGTGATCACCGCTCGATCTTGCTCATCTCTAGCGATTTCTATCGCGATTTCCAATAAGTTTAGCAACCGCCGTGCGTCGCCGTCGGCAGCAGCGATAAACCAGTCGCGGATTTTTGCAGGTAATTCCACGTGGATTTTTCCAAATCCTTGGGGGGATTTTAATGCGCGATCGATGAGTCGTTGCAGGTCTTCTGGTTGTAAGGCTTTAAGGAGATAAACGCGGACGCGAGACAGCAAGGCGCTGTTGAGCGCAAAAGAAGGGTTTTCCGTGGTTGCGCCGATAAGATGAATGAGGCCAGATTCGATATGAGGTAGGAAAATATCTTGTTGTGCCCGGTTGAGGCGGTGGATTTCGTCTATAAATAGGATAGTGTGTTGATTTTGATGTTGGTTTTGATGTTGGTTTTGTTTTACTTTTTCTAGTTGGGTTTTTGCTTCTTGGATTGTTAGGGAAATTCCAGATAACGATATAAATTCTGAGTTACAAGAAGCTGCAATGATTCGCGCCAAAGTGGTTTTGCCAGTGCCCGGGGGACCCCACAAGATCATAGAGTGCAACCGACCGGTACAAATCGCCCTGTACAAGGGGCGATCTTTGGCCAACAAGTGGCGCTGACCGACAAATTCCTCAAGCCGGCCAGGCCGCATGCGGTCGGCCAGCGGACGAAAATCCAAGCTCATCAGCCCTCAAACACATCCACCCCTGGAGGCGGTTCGAAACGGAACAAACTGTCTTGAAGCGGGCGATTCAATTCGACCTGCTCGAAGCGAACCCGGGTCAACTGACCAAAGTTGTCTTTAAGCTCCATTGCGCTCAACACCCCCCCGCTCAACTCGACTGTGATGCTGCGAAATACGTCTTCCTCGCTTTTTGGCCTAAGCTCAACCCAGCTTTGCTGTTCTTCCCCACCCTGTCCGGCAACCACAAAGCGCTGGTTTAGATTCAATTCGCCGCTGAGCAGCAAAGCAGGGGCTGAACCTAACGCGGCGTCTATGGTCTTGACCGTCACTTGGGCCAAGTCCGGGTCATAAAACCAGACCTTATTTCCGTCGGCGACAATTTCTTGGCGGTAAGGCGCTTCATAAATCCAACGAAACCTTCCCGGCCGTTTCAGATAAAAATGACCTTGATTTTGCTGGCTGACCTGGCCTTTTTCATCGACTATCTGCTGTACAAAAGCCGCCGACAAGGTCTGCACTTTAGCCAAAAACCGATCCAATTCCTGAGCAGCCGTGGCCGCTAAAGCGCTTAAAGGCCACCCAAGAGCCAAGAGCCAAACGATTAAAATTCTAAAACGCATTTACTCCTCCAGCGGTGGAACCAACACCGAACGCGCCCCGTTCCCTTCGGCGCTGCTTACCACGCCCGCGCGTTCCATATCCTCAACGATGCGCGCCGCGCGGTTGTAGCCGATCTTGAACTTACGTTGAATGCTCGAAATCGAGACACGACGGGTCTCAATGACAAAACGCACTGCCTCATCGTACAGGGGATCCAACTCGCCGTCCAACTCCCTGGCTTCTCTTAAGGATTCACCCTCGTCCTGAAAGCAGGTGATGTCCTCAAGATACTGAGGGCTTCCAATTTGTTTTAAGTACTCTACCACCTTAAGAACCTCGTGATCTCCCACGAACGCGCCGTGGGCACGCAGCGGAAACCCAGTGCCAGGCGGCAGATAAAGCATGTCGCCGCAGCCGAGCAAGGCTTCCGCCCCGCTCTGATCCAAAATGGTGCGCGAGTCCACTTTGGAAGACACCTGAAACGCGATCCTGGTCGGGATATTGGCCTTGATCAAACCGGTCAACACGTCCACCGACGGGCGCTGAGTCGCCAAGATCAAATGAATTCCGGCAGCGCGCGCTTTTTGCGCTAAGCGGGCGATCAATTCCTCTACTTTTTTGCCGACGACCATCATCATGTCGGCCAACTCATCGATCACCACCACGATCACCGGCAACGGCTGCAAGACCGGCCAGGTCTCACCCTCGCCTAACCTATCTGCGCGAAACAGCGGGTCTTTGAGCGGTTCCCCTTGCGCGATCGCTTCTTGCACCTTGCGGTTGTAAGCGGCCAGATTGCGCACCTTGAGGGTGGACATGAGGCGATAACGGCGCTCCATTTCCGCCACACACCAACGCAGAGCCGAAGCCGCCTCCTTCATGTCGGTGACCACAGGCGCCAGAAGGTGGGGGATGCCTTCATAGACCGAAAGCTCCAGCATCTTAGGGTCAATCAGGATCATCCTGACCTCTTCGGGGCGGGACTTATACAACAGGCTCAAGATCATAGCGTTGATCGCCACCGACTTGCCCGATCCAGTGGTCCCGGCTACCAAAAGATGAGGCATTTTGGCAAGATCGGCAACCACGGGGCGGCCCGAAATATCCTTGCCCAACACGAGCGTCACCGGAGAGGTGGACTTTTGGTATTCGCGACTCTCTAGAATCTCACGCAAATAGACGGTTTCTCGACGGCGATTGGGAATCTCCAGGCCCACGTAGGACTTGCCTGGGATCACTTCCACCACGCGCACGCTTGGAACCGACAGCGAGCGCGCCAGATCGGTGCTCAGACTCGAAATCCTGCTGCCCTTGATGCCGGGCGCCGGCTTGACCTCGATTCGAGTGATCACCGGGCCAGGGTGTACTTCCTTGACCTCGGCCTGCACTCCAAAATCCGCCAGTGCCTCTTCCACCTGACGCGAGAGAATCTCAAAGTCTTCTTCGGCATACCCAATTTCGACCGCCTCGCCCCGATCGAGGAGATCTAAAGGAGGCACAAGCGAATCGTTTTGACCGTTTTTCGGGTTTTGCTCTTTTTCTCTAGCCGTCCGCTCGCTTTGGGACGACTGCGGGGCTGGAGAAAAAGCGATCACTTCTGGCCTTGGCGGCTCTATTCTAGCCTTACGGGGATTTTTAATTTCTAGCTTCTGCGTTTGGGGCGCTTCTTTTTTTGCAGGCAAGGTTTTGATAAGCCGAGCAGAAAGGATCTTTGCCTTGGACAAAGCAAAAATCCAGCCAAGCAAGGCGTATTGACCAATCGCTTTAGAAAGTTGCAACCAAGACAGCCCCGTGCTTAAAGTGACGCCCGCAAGAAGGCCCAAAAGCAAACTCAAAGTGGCCCCCGCTGTGCCTAGCAGGTTCAGCAACCACTCGCCGATTAGGGCGCCTAAAATCCCGCCGTTGGTCTCCGGCAACCCCAACGGCAGCCAGAAGAGGTGGAGGTAAAAAAAGCCGGCCCCCGCGACGGTCACTACGATATAGCCTAAGCCGCGCCGACCCAGCTCTATCCAATTCAGATCACCACTCGAAAGGCGATACGCTTGCAAACCGTGCCATGCAAGCACGAGGGGGAAAAGCCACGCCATTGCCCCCAACCACGACAACGCCAAATCGGCTATCCAAGCGCCTACCCTGCCGCCTAGGTTGGCGGGGGAACGATCGATTCCCGTGTAGCGCCAACCGGGATCTTGGGCATCAAAAGTCAATAGCGACAATCCTAGGTAGAGGCTAAGCGCCAAATGACCCAAAAGCCCAACTTCACGCAGGCCGTGGGTGGTTTTTTTTGCCGTAGCGTCGGAAACTGCTTTTTTGGTCTGGGCCAACGGTGTTAGAACGGCTTAGATCAAGCCGAGTAATTGTTGATGAAACTGGCGCTCTAAGCAAGCCGTCTTTACCTACCTGCAAAAAGACGCGTACTATAGAACAACAAAATAGTAGGAAACTGAGACTATGACTGAAGCTAAGCATTGCCGCTTGTTGATCCTTGGCTCCGGACCGGCCGGGTATACGGCCGCGATTTACGCTGCCCGCGCCAATCTCAAGCCCGTTTTAATCACCGGCGTGGAGCAGGGCGGGCAGCTGATGACCACCACCGAGGTCGAAAACTGGCCTGGCGAACCCAACGGGATCCAAGGACCTGAGCTGATGGAACGGATGCGCCGCCAAGTGGAGCGTTTCGGCGCCGAAATCGTTTTCGATCACATTCATACCGCCGACCTCTCCAAACGTCCTTTCACCTTGCAAGGCGACGCCGGCACTTATACCTGCGATGCCTTGATCATCGCCACCGGTTCCTCGGCTAAATATCTCGGCCTACCCTCAGAAGAAAAATACAAGGGCCGCGGAGTATCGGCGTGCGCCACTTGCGATGGTTTTTTCTTTAAGGACCTGCCGGTGGCCGTCGTCGGCGGTGGCAATACCGCAGTGGAAGAAGCGATTTATCTGGCGAACATTTGTTCCCATGTAACTTTAATCCACCGCCGCGACAAGCTGCGGGCGGAGAAAATCTTAGTCGACCGATTGATGAAACAGGTCGATAAAGGCAAGGTACGCATCGAATGGAACCACGTGGTGGACGAAATCCTCGGCGACGATCGGGGCGTAAACGCGGTCCGAATCAAACACGTTCACAGCGGCGCCGCCAAAGAAATCCCGGTTTCCGGAGTATTCATCGCCATCGGCCATACCCCCAATACCGGCATTTTTGCAGGGCAACTCGAGCTCGATCGCGGCTACATCAAGGTCAAGGGCAACGGCGACAACCGGGGCAACGCCACCGCCACCAGCGTGCCGGGCGTGTTTGCGGCGGGCGATGTGGCCGATCCCGTCTACCGGCAGGCAGTGACCTCTGCCGGGACCGGCTGCATGGCGGCGCTGGACGCAGAGCGGTTTTTGGAGGGAATCGAATAACTGTAAGGCATGCTTGCTCTGCTCGATCCCAATGACCCGTATGCGTTTCCTCCGGTCGAAGCGGCTTTGAGGGAGCCCAACGGCCTACTGGCGGTAGGCGGGGATCTTTCTCCTGCGCGCTTGCTCGCCGCGTATCGGCGCGGTATCTTTCCTTGGTACAACCGTGGGGAACCGATTCTATGGTGGTCGCCGGATCCAAGATTGGTGCTGTTTCCGGAAAAGCTGAAAATAGCCAGGAGCTTGCGCAAGGTCGTCAAGAAAGGGGCATTTCAGGTGACTTTTGATCAGGCATTCGCCCGCGTGATTGACGCCTGTGCCGCGCCGCGCAAGCGCGATCAAGGCACTTGGATCACTCCCGAAATGAAAGCGGCTTACTGCCGCCTGCACGCGCTGGGCTATGCGCATTCGGTGGAAGCCTGGGATCGCTCCGAGTTGGTCGGCGGCTTGTATGGGGTAGCAATAGGCTGTGTGTTTTTTGGAGAGTCCATGTTCTACCGCCGCACCGATGCCTCCAAGGTGGCTTTCGTGGCTTTGGTCGAGCACCTAACTCGTTGGCAGTATGGACTGATCGACTGCCAGGTGCGCACCGAGCATTTGCTCCGCTTGGGGGCGGAAGAAATCCCAAGACGCGATTTTATCCGCTTGCTCGACGAATTATGTTCCAAACCATGCGCCAAGACCGCTTGGCGCTGCAACTTGCGCTAAGCGCCCCTTATCGATGCGCTTATTTGCCTGCCGAAACCGCACAGATGGCGTTTTTGCCGGCGGATGCTCGGCTTTCCACGGCCGCTTACACGCGCCTCGTAGCGCAAGGCTTTCGCCGCAGCGGCGGCGTGGTCTACCGGCCTGAGTGCCCTGCTTGTCTGGCCTGCATACCGGTGCGCGTCGAAGTAACCCAGTTCCTCCCCGACCGTAGCCAAAGGCGCTGTCTAAAGCGCAATCGAGACTTAGAAGTCATCGCCCGAGCGCCCGGTTTTCATCCCGAACACTACCGGCTTTATCTTAAGTATCTCAAAGCGCGCCACGGTCAAGACGCACCCACCCCGGAGGAATACTTGGATTTTTTGACTTGCTGCTGGTGCCGAACCGAGTTTTATGAGTTTCGCCTTGAGGGGAAATTGGTCATGGTCGCTGTCGTAGATTGGCTCGTGGACAGCCTGTCGGCGGTTTATACTTTTTACGAGCCGGAGCTTGCCAAGCGCGGTCTTGGAACGTATGCGGTGTTGTGGCAAATCGAAGCGGCAAAGAAGCAGGGACGGCGTTGGTTATACCTTGGCTATTGGATCGCGGCCTGTCGCAAGATGGCTTATAAAATCAAGTTTAAGCCCCAACAGTGGTATTTGGGATCGTGGCAGCCGGCGCCGATTTAACCACTAAACTCGCGAGAATTTATATGGCAGCTAAAAACGCTTTTTACGCTCAGTCGGGAGGAGTCACCGCGGTCATCAATGCGTCTGCCTGCGGGGTGATCGAGACTGCACGGAGGCATCCCGACAAGATCGGCAAGGTTTACGCGGGCAAAAACGGCATTCTCGGCGCTCTGACCGAGGAACTCATCGACACCTCGCACGAAACCGACGAGGCCATCGCGGCCTTAAGACACACGCCTGGCGCTGCGTTCGGCTCCTGCCGCTACAAGCTCAAAGGGCTTGAGGAGAACCGCGCCGAATACGAGCGCCTGATCGAGGTTTTCCGCGCCCATGAGATCGCCTATTTCTTTTACAACGGTGGGGGCGATTCGGCCGATACCTGCCACAAAGTCGCGCAGCTTTCGCAGGCGCTCGGCTTCCCGATCCAAGCGATCCACATTCCCAAAACGGTAGATAACGATTTGCCGATCACCGACAGCAGCCCTGGATTTGGTTCAGCGGCCAAATACGTCGCCCTGTCCACCTTGGAGGCAACTTTAGACGTTGCCTCTATGAGCGCGACTTCTACCAAAGTATTTGTGTTCGAGGTCATGGGCAGGCACGCCGGTTGGATCGCCGCCTCCGCCGCTTTGGCCTCAACTTTAAAGCAGCCGTTGCCTATACTCATCCTGTTCCCCGAAGTGCCGTTCGAACAGGCCAAGTTTCTGACCAAGATCAGGCAAACTGTGGAGAGCCACGGCTACTGCTCGGTGGTGGTCGCGGAAGGAGTCAAAACCCAAGACGGCCGCTTCTTAGCCGACGCCGGCTACACCGACGCCTTCGGCCATACCCAGCTGGGCGGGGTGGCGCCGGTGGTGGCGCGCATGATTTACCGTGAGCTGGGTTTTCGCTGTCACTGGGCGGTGGCCGATTATCTGCAGCGCTCCGCCCGCCATATCGCTTCGCGCATCGACGTCGAACACGCGTACGCGGTGGGCCAAGCGGCGGTGGAAATGGCGCTCCAAGGAAAAAACGCGATCATGCTGACCATCATCAGGCGGGCTGATGAGCCTTACGCTTGGGAAATCGGCAGCGCGCCGCTGGAACGGATCGTCAATTGCGAGAAGAAAATGCCCCTTGAGTTTATCCGCGCCGACGGCTTTGGGATCACCGAAACGTGCCGGCGCTACCTTTCCCCCCTAATCCAAGGGGAAGATTATCCCCCTTACGAGGAGGGGCTTCCCTATTACGCAAAACTTCGCAATGCCGAAGTAGAGAAAAAACTCAAGCCGTGGCAATGCCGTCGTTAAGAAACGGCCTCGGCCGCTTTTTCTGTTTCCTTGGCGGATGGCTTAGCTTTTCCAGACGGATTAGTCATTTGATCGTTAAGGCGCTGAATTAGGATATCGGCGTGGTTGACGATCTCTTCCAAGCGCGCGCGCACGGCTTCGTTCCAACCCTTGATTTTACCGGTAGCTAACAGGTACCAGTTGGCGCACTTATCAAACGCCCGAACTAAATTAAAGTTGAGCTTTAGCTGCTTTTGGCGTCTTGCCAGACGGCGCCGGTAAATTGCTTTGAACAGCGCGGAAAAAAGCAGATGGAACACAGCTACGATCGCTAGAGCGGCTGCGATGGCGACTGCATCGGCCAAGGGCGAAAACCAAAACCCCGTCATAAGGCCGGCAAACACGACTCCGCCGATGATCGCAGCGAGCACCAGCGCATCGAGCCGAAGCGTCCAACTGCGCCAGCCGAAAAGGGCCTTCAAAAGTTCTGGAATCGCCTGGTCTTTGAGTTCCTTGGTGGTCGCGTCGAGCGCGTTCAAAATCCGGTAAGCGCGCTTTACCTCGACCTCTTGCATCCGTCGGTGAATCTCAGCCAAATCCCGGTCGCGACGCGCCTCTAAACGTTCTTTGACGTATTCGTTGTCGCAATTGAGCTCGACCTCGGGCGAAAAGATGGTATAGAACTGAGTGATATTCAATCCTTTTTCAGCCAACGCGCTCTTCCAAGCCGCGACCACCTCCGCCAATCCATCCTCTCTGGCGGTCACATCGATCTGGTTGAGAATGTAAATAAACTTTTCCGAATCGTAGCGATCGACGGTAGTCTTGACCAAATACTCCAGGGTATCCCGCATTGCCCCCGGTTCTGGGCGCCTGGCGTCGAAAAAGATCAATACTAGGTCGGAGATGTCGATGATGTGCTTGGTGATGCGCAAGGTCGCACTGCGCTGAGCATCGGCATCGAACCCTGGGGAATCGATCAAGATTTTCCCTTTTAGGTTTTCGCTGTTGCAGGTCTTAAGCTGCAGGTACGCGTTGATGCGTTTGCCCTCCCCTTCCATGGCTTCTTCGATATCGTGGCTAATCTGATAAAAAGGAAACCGAGGATCTACGTCCAAGGCCAGACCGGGTAAGGTCTTAACTTCCGGATCCGGGCTGTAGCATAGCACCGTGAATTTATCGTCTACGGCTTGGACTCCAGTGCGCTGGATCTTAGTTTTAAGAAAATGGTTGATGAAACTCGATTTTCCCGCTGAAAACAATCCTAGCACAGAAATCAGCGGCCACCAGGGAATCTGGCGCGCCGTCGATTGCTCTGGCCGGATTAGGCCTAACTCTCCGGCGACCTTGTCGATGGTCTGGAAATTCCTCGCGACATCCACTAAAAGTGGATTTTCCTCCGAAAGATGCTTCTCTAGATTCTGTACGTAGATTTCGCTTGCTTGCATGAGGGGTGGTGAGTTTCTGGAGTTTGCTGATGATTTTAGGGTAAAAATGGTGTGGATGGCAAAATTCCTTTGGTTTCGGGGGTTTTAGATCAAAGATAACGGCATAAATTCAAATGCACAGTGCGAGTTTTATGCCCGTACGATGTTTGAGGCTTTTGCATCCACGGCCGCCCAGTCAGGGTATAATTTTCAAACCTGTCTCTCCCTTACAAATATGCTGGACTTTGCGCACTTTCCCACAATCGAAGCCCGGATCGGCAACACTCCTATGGTGCGCCTTCAGCGCCTTCCAGGAAAAACCTCCAACGTCATTCTGGCCAAACTCGAAGGCAATAACCCGGCCGGCTCGGTCAAAGATCGCCCAGCGCTCAGTATGATCAAGCACGCCGAGGAACGCGGTGAGATCCGGCCGGGCGACCGCCTGATCGAAGCCACCAGCGGCAATACCGGGATCGCTTTGGCCATGGTAGCGGCGGTCAAAGGTTACCGCCTGACCCTAATCATGCCCGAAAGCATGAGCCTAGAACGGCGCGCCGCGATGAAAGCGTTCGGCGCTGAAATCGTGCTGGTCTCTGCTGCAGGCGGGATGGAGGAGGCGCGCGATCTGGCCGATAAGATGGCCGCCGAAGGTCGAGGCAAGCTCCTTAACCAATTCGCCAACCCCGACAACCCCCGCGCCCATTACGAAGGCACCGGCCCCGAAATCTGGCGCGACACCCACGGCCAAGTCACGCATTTCGTCAGCGCTATGGGCACCACCGGCACCATCATGGGGGTATCGAGATTTCTAAAACGCCAAAACCCCGCCATCCAAATCGTCGGGGTCCAACCGGCAGAAGGCGCTAAAATCCCCGGCATCCGCCGCTGGCCGCCCGAGTATCTGCCCAAGATCTACGACCCGGCGTGGGTGGACCGACAGCTGGACGTAACCCAAGAAGAAGCGGAAGAAACCACCCGCCTCCTGGCGGCTAAAGAGGGTATTTTTTGCGGCATTTCCTCAGGGGGGGCGGTCGCTGCCGCTTTGCGTTTGTCTAAAGAAGTCGAGCGCGCGGTGATCGTTACCATCATCTGCGACCGCGGCGACCGCTACCTCTCGACCGGAGTCTTTCCGGCCTGAACCCAGCCCGGCGTGAACATCCGGCGCTGGGCGGGAATAGCAGCTTGGCTGGCAGTGGGCGCAAGCCTTGCCGAACCCAAGCTGCACCTTGAGCTCGATCGTCTGCGCTATGGGCCGGTCGTGCTTGAAGGCGTCCTGCTCGAACAAAGCTCTTCGTGGCTCAAACTGGCGCTCGACCGCTTGCGCCTGCCATTTGCTCCTCGAGCGCTCGAGCGTCTAAGTCTAGCCTGTCCAGAAATCCGGTTTACCAACGCGGCGCTCACCTGCCCGCACGGGCAGCTGGCGCTTTACCTCCCTCACCTCGGCCAGGCTTTAAGCGCTGCTTTAAGCTTTATCCTCGCTCCCGCTCATGGGCAAGTCGATCTAAAGGCAAAGCGCTTTGCCGGCGGCTCCATGCATCTTCAAGCCAAATATCTGGGCAGCTTTAGCTTTCAACTCGAAGGCAAAGATCTGAACCTGCACGACGTTGGCTTCACGCGCGTCGTCAAGCAGCTTACTCTCTTATTAAAATTGGACGCACACCGCGCTAACGCTTTCCACTTCGAGTTTGCAATTCCCCGAGGAGAAGCGCTGTATCTTCCCGTTTATCTGCCATTCAAAGAGCACCCGCTCAAACTTATCGGCGAATTTGCTTGGCCTAAAGGCGAACTGAGGCTTGAGAACCTGCGCGTATCCCAGCAAAACGTCTTGACCGCCTTTGCCCAAGCCGGCTGGAGGAAAAGCGTTTTAACCTACTTGTGGGCGGACTTTGCGGCCGATTGCCAAAAGCTGTTTTCCCTCTATGCCCTTCCCTTTTTGCAAGGCAGCCGATGGGAGGGAATCGAAGTGACCGCCGGCAAGCTCCATGGCCAAATGACCCAGGCGACGGGCGCCGTTCGCCTCGAACGCGTCGTGCTGAGCGACCAGCAGCGGCGTTTGGGGTTCGATCAACTCGACGCGCGCCTGCATTGGCGCGCCCGCGGCCACCCTCCCCTCTCCCGTGCCCAATGGCGCGCCGGGCACCTTTATGCCTTACCGATAGGCGCCGCCGCGCTGAGTTTCGGCTTGAGCGGCGACGATTTTCACCTCCACCCCCCTGCCGATATTCCCGTTCTAGACGGCCACCTTCATCTGGATCAACTCGACATACTCGACCTTGCCACCGCCCCCCAAGTCCGGTTTCGCGGCCAAATAGCCAAAATTTCCTTAGAACTTCTAAGCCGCGTGCTCGGTTGGCCGCAACTTAAAGGCAGCGTCTCCGGTGAAATCCCTCAAGTCACTTACGACCTCAACCGGCGGACCCTGGCGCTGGACGGTCGCCTGATCGTTCAGGTATTTTCCGGCACGCTCGTCATCGAACGCCTGGCGATCACCGATTTGTTCGGCGCTTTGCCCAGACTGCGCGCCGACGTCTATGTCCATGATCTGGACTTGGAACAGCTGACCGGCCATTTTGCCTTTGGCCGCATCACCGGCAAGCTGGAGGGCTACATCCGCCGACTCGAGCTGGAAAACTGGCGTCCGGTCGCGTTCGACGCTTGGTTTGGAACCCCGCCGAACGACCGAACCCGCCACCGCATCAGCCAGAAGGCCGTGGAAAATTTGACCAAGCTCGGCGGCAGATTCGCTGCCGGCCTGCTGTCGCGCACTCTGCTACGCGCCTTCGATGAATTCAGCTATGCCCGACTCGGTCTGGGTTGCCGTTTACAGGGCGGCGTCTGCGAACTGGCGGGAGTGGCACACGTTCCTGGAGGCTATTTTATCGTCATCGGCAGCGGTCTGCCGCGAATCGACGTGATCGGCTATAATCGGCGCATCGACTGGCCGACGTTGATCCGCCGGCTGGCCCGCATCACCCAACCGACACCTACCGCACAACCATGAATAAGCCACGGATTTTGCTTTTTGCCTTGCTCCTGGCCGGTATCGCCGCGTGCGTCACCATCAATATTTATTTCCCCGCCGCGGCGGCGGAGAAAGCGGCCGACCAAATCATCCGCGACATCCAAAAAAGCGCTCCTGAACCCCAATCTTTCTTAACGTTGCCGATCCGCTTTAGGCTGGAAGGATGGCTTTTTGGGATTTCCCCAGCTTACGCCCAAGCCGACCTTAACATCGACAGCGCAGAAATCCGCACGCTCAAGGCTTCCATGCAGCGCCGCTTCCCCAAGCTCAAGCAATACCTGGACAACGGCTGGGTAGGCTACGCCAACGACGGCCGGGTAGCGGTCGTCCGTCCCGATCAAATCCCGCTGCAAGAAAGGGCCGCGGTCGAACAGCTGGTAGCGGCGGAAAACCGAGACCGCCAGGCGCTGTACGCGGCCATCGCCAAAGCCAACGGCCATCCCGAGTGGACCGAGGAGATCCGCGCGACTTTTGCCCGGCGCTGGATCGCCAACGCCGAATCGGGCTGGCTGGTTCAAAGTCCGGACGGCCGCTGGCAACGCCAACCATGAGCAAGCGCCGCGCCCTGCCGCAAGAACCACGCACCGCAACCATCGAACGGCTTACCCACGATGGGCGGGGGCTTGGCTATGTGGACGGCAAGGCGGTATTCGTCCAAGGGGCTTTGCCGGGCGAGACGGTGCGTTTTAAGTACACCGATATCCGCCGCACTTACGCCCTAGGTGAGGTTCTCGAATGCTTAACTCGCTCGCCTGAGCGCGCCTCTCCCCCTTGCCCCCACTTCGGCGCCTGCGGCGGGTGTGCGCTCCAACACCTAAACCCTAAAGCCCAGCTGCGCTTCAAACACGAACTGTTGTTGGACCAACTCCGTCGGATCGGCAAGGTCGAACCGAGCGAAATTTGGCCGCCGCTCACCGGACCGGTCTTCGGTTATCGGCGCAAAGCCAGGCTCGGGGTCCGCTGGGTGGAGAAGAAAGGCCGCACCTTCGTAGGGTTCCGCGAACGCGGCAGCGGGCGAATCGCCGAGCTCGAGGCTTGCCTTACTCTGCATCCTAAGATTAGTGAAAGGATCAAAGACTTGGCCGGCCTAATCGACAGGCTCTCCCTCCGCGACCGGATTCCGCAGGTGGAAGTCGCCATAGGCGACAACCGCAGCGCTTTGGTGTTTAGGGTGTTGGGGCCGCCTTGTGCGGAAGACCGCGTTCGCCTTGAAGAATTCGGTTCAAGGTTTGGGTTCGACGTGTACCTGCAACCTCAAGGACCAGACTCCCTGCTTGCGCTCACCCCTCCCGACCCGCCTTGGCTTTGCTACCGGCTCCCGGAAGCGATTACCCTGTGGTTTGGTCCGTTGGAGTTCACTCAGGTCAACGCCGAGATCAATCAACGTTTGATCGAGCAAGTTCTCGCCGTGCTTGACCCGAATCCAGACGAAACCGTACTCGACTTGTTCTGCGGTGTAGGCAACTTTACCCTACCCTTGGCCCGCCGTGCTTTTCGGGTCGTGGGTGTGGAAGGCAACCCCCAAGCGGTGCTACGCGCCCGCGAAAACGCTTGCCTTAATCAAATTGCCAACGTGGAGTTTCACTGTGCCGATTTAAGTCAAGATTTAGCCGCTTTCCCTTGGGCTTTGGCCCGCTACGATAAACTCTTGCTCGATCCGCCTCGCAGCGGCGCGTTGCCGATCATGGACTACATCCCCCGTTGGGAACCAAAGCGCGTGGTCTACGTTTCCTGCAATCCGGCCACGTTGGCCAGGGACGTGGGCCATTTAGTCCGCAGCCATGGGTATCGCCTCGTGGGCGCCGGCATTTTGGATATGTTCCCGCACACAGCCCACGTGGAGTCGATGGTTTTGCTGCAGCGATGAATTCTTATTTGTGGGTGAGCATTCCGGCGCAGCGGTTGTATCAAGTAGATAACGGCATAATCATAAAGACTTATCCGATCTCGACCGCCTCCAAAGGACCGGGGGAGCTTCTCGGCAGCGGCTGCACACCGCGCGGTTGGCACGTGATCCGCGCCAAAATCGGCAGCGGACTCCCCTCCGGAGCGGTGTTGGTGGGACGGCGCCCGACCGGAGAGATTTACGATTCTAGTCTCGCCCGGCGCTACCCTGAGCGAGACTGGATCTTAAGCCGGATCCTCTGGCTTTCGGGGCTGGAAATCGGCTTTAATCGTCTAGGCACGGTCGACACCCTTCGCCGTTTCATCTACATCCACGGCAGCCCAGATCACCTCATCGACGGCCAACCCCGCTCGCACGGCTGCATTCGCATGCGCAACGCCGACGTCATCGAGCTGTTTGAACAAGTGCGCGTGGGCACCAAAGTGTACGTAAGCGCTGAAAATCAATCGCCGCCTTCGCTAAAGCGATAAATCGCCGAATGAGACAGAAACAACGCCAGCCCCACCAGCGCGATCCCTCCGGCAAAGGCCAAAAGGTCCACAGGCCGGGTAAACTCCATTCTCAGCCCTTGCTCGAAGAAGCGGACGATCAAGATGATCAAGATGACTTTTCCCAGCCGGCTCTTTAAGTCGTCCAGGTTATTGATGATCAACACCTTGGCAAAAGCCTGGCTGCGGCGCGCCTGATCCAAGGCGCTGATGAACAGCTCGTACAGTCCCAGCGCGAAGATGATCAGCACCGTGGCCAAAAGATACCCATCGATCACCTCCACCACATGCGCGATGGCCTGCGAGCGGATCGCCTTGCGTTCGAGCGCGCTCAAGCCGGGATCGGCGTAGTGGTAAATCTCCTTCACCAACAGCCAGGTGTCTACCGTAGCCAGATAAAACACCGCAAACGCCGTCATGAGGCTGGCCAAGACGGCTACCAAGACGATCAGGCGGCTGCTCCACAGAGAGCTTTCCAGCCAACCTTCTAAGCGTTTGCACAGCTTCTGCGTCAGTATCATGCCCTTCTACCGCTTACCCGCAAAACCGTTAAATCTTGCCGCACGGGAGAAGAATTTGCCAGCTAAAATCAAAGCCGGATAGAATTTCTCGCGCTAAGCTGGCGTAGCTCAGTCGGTAGAGCAGCGGATTTGTAATCCGCCGGTCGCAGGTTCGAATCCTGTCGCCAGCTCAAATAAATCAATTTGCCACGGCGCTCGACGACTTTGGTGCTGGCTACTCGGGGCTGAACCTCCTAGCCGACTACCAACCTAACCTGATCAAGCTCGACATGGGTCTGATCAAGGGATCGACCACAACCCCGTGCGCCAGGCAATCGTCGCCGGGATCGTCGATACCGCAAACCGCCTTGGGATCACGACGATCACCGAAGGAATTGAGACGGTGGCGGAATACCGGTGGCTACGCACCCTGGGTATTACCCTCTTTCAGGGCTACCTCTTCGCCAAGCCCGCGCTCGAAGCGCTTCCGGAACCCGATTGGCAGGCGGTCGATGCCGCACCATGACCTCCGCCTTCACGCGCCTCAGCGAAACCCAGCCGCGGAGCTTGCCGACGCGCTCGTTGCCGAACGGATCGCGCGGCTATCCCACTGCCGAAGCGGTGGTGGGGCTTGGCGAGATCGCCGTGCAGGGGGACCCCGACGAAGCGGCACTTGCTGAAGTGCACACGTCCATGGCCGGACCGTTCGCGCATCCGCCCGGGCAACCCCCCCGCCCACGCAGGCGATTCCCCCAGCCGCAACCGCACCTGCACCCTCCCTTGATCGTCACCTCGAAAAGTAGACGGATGTGAATGACAACCGATGTGAATGACAACCAAGGTGGACAGATTGTCTCCGCCTAGTGCTGAGTAGGAGGCAGGTGTTGCGCAGTTCAGAAAGCACCGCGGTGCTTTCTACCACTCGTTCACTCGTCGGTCGTCAAGCGGACCGGCTACCCCATGCACACAGTCTTTGACCTCAACGCGCTTGACGAGCACCTCGCCGGTTGCTTCGTCGGCGATCCAGTGGGCACGGATGTCAAAGCCTAGCTTGGAATTCCCCACGCGCTCGATGCGATCCTCGAGGAATCCTCCCGCCTTGAGCTCAGCAACGACCAGCTCTTCCGCGGCTAGCCAACAATTTCCTCAAAAAAGAAGAGGCAGCCCGAGGGCTTTGAGCCAATCCAACTCTTGCGCTTCTTTAGCGAGCTAAAGAAGTAAGGCAGATCAGGAGAAAGACAAGACCGGCCGGCGCCAATCCGATACGCCTGCCACCCCATCCGAGCAGGTTGACAGGCGGCGCGGTCTTCAGATGCGTCGGCGCCGGACTATGACGCCGACCAGTCCTAGGCCAGCCAGCAACATCGACCAGCTTGTAGGCTCCGGCACCGGCGCGCGGTAGCCAGCCATCACCGGGTCGCCCACCGTAGTCTTGTAGGCGTACAGCACGCCAGGGAGCAGGCTGTAGCCCGCCGGCGCGCAGTTCTCGCCCAGGGCGCATTGCACGCGATCGCCGGTGATGAAGTCGAACCAGACGTCGAACTGCGTGCCGCTGTCGTTTTGGGTAACGCTGTAGTCGTTGTCGGTGCCGGCGAGGATGAGATAGGTACCGTCGGCCAGCATCGGACCGATGGCCAATCCCTCCCATTTCTCTGGCGACCGGTTGCCCAATTCAGCCAGGGTCACGGCGTCCAAATCGATCCAGGGGCTTAGGGCCTTGCTCACGGGGGTGAAGCTCGCGCCGGGGGCGTCCAGGTCGAGGGCGGAAACATCGGTGGCCCCGTCCAGGTCGATGAAGTACACCCGCTTGTCCGGATTGTTATAGTTGGAATCTACGCCCAGGCCGCGGTTGTTGCGCTCCAGCACCAGGAACTGGTGGTCGTTCACCGCGACCAGGGCCGAAATGCCCTGGCTGTTGCCGCTGATGTCGAACTTGTAGGCGTATTGCGCGATTGCGCTGCCACTTGCGGTGTCGAATTTCACGATACGGGTGTAGGGGGCGCTTAGTTCATCGCGCATCTGGCTTTGCAGCATGGCATAGGCATAACGGCCGTCGGGGCTGATGGCCAAGCCCTCATAGCCGCGGTTGCTCGACCTGCCGGCGGTATTGCCGGTGTTGCTGGCGTAGTTCGGCACGTTGGCGGCGTTGCGCGGAATCACGTTGGCGGGATTCGTAAAGGCACGCAGGAACTCGCCGCTGCGCTCGAATTCATAGAGCGACGGGCCATATTCGTCGGAGACCAGGAAGTGACCCGTGAGGGGGTGCACGACGAAACCCTCTGGGTCGAAGGCCATGCCCAGCACGTTGTTCTGGTTGGGCGCCAGGCCGTTGAATGCCTCACCGTTCCGCGTGAACTTGATAGTCTCGACCACCTGAAAGTTAGAGATGGCGCCCGTGTTTGGGTCGATGTCGAGGGTGAAGCGCTGCACGCGCGTGTCGTAGGAGAGGGTGCCCCCGCCCGGACCTCGGTCGGACAACGCCCACCACTCATTGCGGTTGGGGTCGTAATAGAGGTCGGAGAAAAAGCCTAAACGGCCGTCGTTGACACTGGTGCCGAATTGATCACCGGTGTTGCCGGGAATTGTCAGGCCGTTGACAAAGATCGGTCCAGCGTTGGCGATGCTCACAAAGACACAGACAAGGAAAAGGGATGAAAAGATTTTCAGACGCATGTAAGAATTCTCTTGGCTGAAGATAATCCCGGGGCAGTAGGCTAGTACAGCCGCGTGACAGTAGGATGACAGTGGCGCGTTTACCCCAGGTGCTTCGCTACAACCGGCCAGGATACTGAAGGACTCCGATCAAGGTGCGATACCGTCCCAACACCGCTGCTTTCACGCAAGTAATAAATGCTGCTTTTTTGCAGCTGTCCAAGGGAGGTACTGTTGGCGTCGTTGGCGGCAAATTCAATGATTCGCCCGTCGGCGGTGCGGACAACGCCCGAGGCGGAGTAAGCAGGGTTTGCTAAGAACCCTGGTCTTACGGCAGGAACGGAACCGAGATTAGGCGCAGCCCGAGGGAAAACCATCGGCTCCTGCCCCTGTTGCGATTACCATAGGTCGCATCGAGTTGGACGCGATCTGGAACCAACCAGTGACGCAGGCCAAATTGATGAAAAGGTTTGCCTTGATCCTGGCCGAAGGTCTCCGCGATCAGCCAGGTGCCTTCGACAAGCTGGACCTCGGTGCCGAGGCCCCAGGTCAAGCGGTTGCACCGGGTCTCCCCCTCGCGCACCCAGCCCACATTGGTGTGCACGACCACGGCGTCGTCGCGGAAGGAAAAGCTGGTCGGTACGTAGGCGTACCAATCGCGGGTGTCAGCCACAGGATGAAGAACCGTGCCCGCGGCCAAGCCGATGCCCCAGCCATTGGTGTCCATGGCTTTGAACAGGCTCTTGCCCTGCAAGACGACATCGGTAGTTTGGGTATGACCGGCTTCTAGGGTGATGGCACCACCCAAGGTCAGCTCCAGATTGCCGGTGAAGTTGCAGGCCGGCAGCGCCCAGATTTCGGTGCTATCGGGGTTCTTCTTGACCCAGCTTTCCAGTTGGCACGCCTTGGCATCGACGATGCGGGCATCGTTGGTAATCATGGGGCGTGCCGCGTGGGCGGTATGGGTGGCCAGCAGCACTGCACTCAGCAGTGCCGCCCGGAGTGACGGGTAGGCCGCTTGGATGCGGTGGGGATGGCGAGAACAGATCATGCGTACAGCGTCCTCTTTTCGGATCGAGACCCACTCCTGTTGCGAGCACGGCCTTTCTCGTGGTGCTCTAGCCGATGCTAACTTAAGAGATTTAAGACGCAGTTACCAGCAGAGCCCGCGCTTCTCCGGCAGGTGGTCGTGGCAGTCGTAGTGCCGGTCCTAGACGCCGCCCAAGCTGTGGGATTGGATTTGGGCGCGCAGGTCTTTGCCAATGCCCATCTCTGCCATCCGAGTCTCGCAAGTACGGCGGATCTCGCGCAGGCAATAGGCTAGCTCAGGCCCGTTGATAAACGCCTTTTACCCGATACAAAATAGCGTTTTCCACTGAGCACGGAGGAAACGATGCGGGTCAGCACTTTGTCGGCCGAGAAGGCTTCTTCGGCGACAACCCTTATTACTCCACCTTCGCCGGGGTACAGCCCACTTTGACCTTACAGCTTTCGCCGGAGTTGAACCTATTCGGTGGGATCCGCTACCACCATGAGTGGATCCGAGAAATGGGACCGGAAAACGACGCCGAACACGCTTTAGGTTTCCTTGTAAGCCGCTATCTCCTCGGCGACCACTTATTCGTGTTTACAACCTCAGGCGGCTACCATCACTTCCGACCCAACTTTAACTACTGGGAAGGAAAAGCTAGGTTAGATTGGTTCACTAGACTTCCGCTCGAATTTGAAGCGCGGATCGGCTTAAGCTATCAGTTCCGTGCCTTGAACTTCGATCTGTACAACCAAACGAGAGACAACCACCGATTCGACACCAACCTCGCCCTAATCAAGCATTTTGGCCGGCTGTTTGCTGAAGTCTGGTGGGATTTTGGCCTCAACCGTGGAGAACAAAACACCCTGTTCGGCTTCTGGCAAGTCGGGGTAGTCTCGTATGACCGACACGCCGTTGGGATCAACGTTGGTCTTGAGCTTTAGGGGGTAGACAGTGACGAACCCTGCCCCCCGCTTGATCGCCCTCGAGGGAAAGGGAGTCAGAACCCTGGTGCTCGAGGGCGAGTGGAACCTCAAAGGCTTGACCCTGGCGCCGGAGCTGGCGCAGCGCCTCGAGCGCTTAGCGCGCACTGGCGATTGGGAATGGGATCTTCGCCCCATCGCCGCCTTAGACAGCGCCGGCGCTTATCTTTTGTGGCGAGCCTTCGGCGGTCGCCTGCCGCCGCGTCTCCAGGCGCGCCCGGAACAGCTGCGCGCTTTCGAAGCGTGGCAAAAACCTGCGATCGCCTCCCTTGCGCCTCCCCCCAAACCCTCTTGGCGTGCGCTCGTGGTCCGGGGGATCCGCTCCTTGTTTGGGCATTTGGCGGACGGCATCGGGCTGTTGGGGCAGGTGGTTCTGGATTTGCTTTATGTCCTCGGTCACCCAAGGGATCTTCCCTGGCGCGAGATTTCCGCGCACATCCACGAAACCGGCGGAAGGGCGCTGGGGATTACCGCCTTGGTGGGATTTTTGATCGGCATCGTGGTGAGTTACCTTTCCTCTCTGCAGTTGCAAGCTTTGGGGGCGCAGATCTACATCGTCGATATTTTAGGGATGAGCATCATTCGTGAACTGGGACCTTTGCTCGCGGCGATCCTCGTGGCAGGCAGATCGGGTTCGGCGATGACCGCCCGCCTCGGCGTGATGCGCCTGACCCAGGAACTCGACGCCTTGGAAGCCATGGGCATCTCCCGCTCCTTACGCCTTGTTCAACCTAAAGTGGTCGCCTTGGTGGTAGGCTTGCCTTTGCTGGTGGTGTGGACCGATCTGATCGCCCTATGCGGTGGGGCGCTTTCGGCCCGGTTGGAGCTGGACATCGGACTTTCCCTGTTCGTCCGCAAGCTGCCGGACGCGGTGCCGGTAGCCAATTACCTCATCGGCCTGGGGAAAGCGGCGGTGTTCGGCCTGCTCATCGCCTTGGTCGCCTGCCACTTTGGCGCGCGCGTCCAACCGGACACCGAAAGCCTAGGGCGCGAGACGACCAATTCGGTAGTCGCCGCGATCACCCTGGTCATCCTCATGGACGCCGTCTTCGCGATCCTATTCCGCGGCATCGGGATGCCATGAATGCGGAAATCATCCGGCTGGAGCACGTCTTTACCCGTTTTGGCGAGCTTTCGGTCCACGAGGACATCAGCTTGAGCCTGAATCGAGGCGAGATTCTCGGTCTGGTCGGTTCCTCCGGCAGCGGCAAGACAGTGCTCATGCGCGAGATGATCGGGTTACAGACCCCTACCGCTGGCAAGGTCTATCTGTTTGGCGAACCGCTGTTGGAATTGCCTGAGGCGCGCCGCCAAGAACTGCGCAACCGCTGTGGGGTGCTGTTTCAGAACGGCGCCCTGTTTAGCTCCTTAAGCGTCTACGACAACATCGCCTTTCCCTTGCGGGAGCTTCGCTGTCTGGACGAAGATACGATTTGCCGCTTGGTGTGCCAAAAACTGGCCATGGTCGGGCTGGCCGCCGAGCACGCTTTTTTAAGCCCCGCCGAGCTGTCTGGCGGGATGGTCCGGCGCACCGCGCTGGCACGCGCCCTCGTTCTGGAACCGGAGCTGTTGTTTTTGGACGAGCCGACCTCCGGGCTCGATCCGGTCCTGAGCGAGGAGTTCGTCGGCCTCCTTAGCGAGCTGCACCTAAGACTCGGATTTACCGTGGTCATGATCACCCATGACCTGCACGTGCTCAAGGATATTTGCACCAAGATCGCCCTGCTCGCTGACCGCCGCCTGGTCGCCTTTGGGGATCTGGCCACCGTGTTGGCCTCCGATCATCCTTTCGCCCGTCGCTTTCTGCACGGCAAGCGCGCGCAGCGCGTCTTTAAAGAAGCAGCCGATGGGTAGAGAAGCGCACGCCGTGTTGGCCGGGCTGTTCGTGTTGGGGCTGGGAATCGTCGCGCTGACAGTCGGCCTGTGGTTGGGAAACGTCGGCGCCGAATACGACCCCTACGTGGTGGTCAGCCGCTATCCGGTTTCCGGTTTGCGGCCGGAATCGACGGTCTTCTATCGCGGCGTGGAGATAGGTAAAGTGACGCGCATCGAGCTCTCCCCTGACGATCTCAACACCATCCGCGTACAGATTCAAATCGCCAAAGGGTTTCCGATGACCGACAAAAGCTTTGCGCGGCTGCGCGTGCAGCCACTCACGGGACTGGCGCAGATCGAACTGGACAGCCGCGAAGGGCCCGCCCGACGCCTGACTACCCGTCCTGAAGCGCCAGCCGTCATCCCGATGCAGCCTTCCCTGTTCGAACAGCTGACCGGCACCGGTCAAGACTTGATGGGGGAGCTGCAACGCCTGGTGCTGGGCTTGAACGAGTTGCTCGACGCCGAGAACCGCAAGCGCATCGCCCAGATCCTCGCCAACGTGGAAGCAGCCAGCCGCGGACTCGTGCGGCTGGAGGCAGAAACGGCGCCCGCGCTGGCGGAGGCGCCTAAAGTCTTAGCCTCCACCCAAAGAACTCTCGCGGCGCTCGAGAAGCTGAGCGGGGAACTTATTACCTTAAGCCAGCAAGGCCAAGCGTTGTTGGCAAAAGGCTCTCGCCTTAGCGCCGCTATTCACCACGACACTCTGCCGCGCTTTCACACGCTGCTTGAGGAAGTCCAGGCCGCTTCCTCGACGCTGAAAAACTTGAGCGAACGTCTGGAGCAGGAACCCCAGGCGGTTCTGTGGGGACCTGCCCCGCCCGAACCCGGTCCAGGCGAGCCCGGCTATCGGGAAAGCCGGCGATGAAACCAAACGCGTTGCCGTTGTTCTTGATCTTGAGCGCGTGCGCTCCGCTGGCCACCCGCCGACCGCCGCCGGCGCTGCACGATTTTGGTCCGCCTCCTGCGGTACGGGAGAACGGCGCCAGAGTGGACGTGACGGCGCCGCCGTGGCTACAGGACACCCGCCTGCGCTACCGCTTGTTGTATCAAGACCCCACCCGAATTCGCTTTTACGCCGAGCACCGCTGGATCGCCCCGCCCCCGGTCTTGCTGGCGCATGCGCTGAGCTTCCTGCCCGCACCGTGCTCCGTAAGGCTTCACGTCCACCTTTACGAGCTCGAGCAGGTGTTTGACACCCCCACCCACAGCCGAATCGTGCTGGGTTTCTGGGTCGAGGCGCTTCGCGCCGACGGCCAGGGCACTGCAAAGCGGTTTTTCCGCTTTAACTGGCCCACCCCTTCGGCCGACGTCCAGGGGGCCGTGGCGGCTTACGCCGAGACGGCAGCTCAGGCAATAGGCGAAATCAAGGCGTGGCTGGATGCCCAAGCAGGCGCGCTTTCGCTTTGTACAGCAAGTGCGGCAACAGCACCTTGAGCGGCATGCGCAGGTAATGGGAGCGCGCATACAACAGAAAACGGGCGATAGCGGTGATTTTGCTGAAGCGCCTAGGAAGCTCTGGAAAAAGCGCGCGCCCGACCAGAAAGTTCATCCAACGCGCAAGAACTGGATGAACGGCGGGTAACGGCCGATCCTGAGGGATCGGGGTGCCTAGAAACCGGTGACTGAACGCCAGCGCATAGGCCAAGGGTCGTTCCCAGCCGTGCGCCTTGGCGCGCTCGACCAAACCCTGCCAGAAATCCGCCTGCCCGCCGCCGAAGTGGCGCAGGAGTTCGTCTAGATCGACCAAATCCCGCAGCCGATTGTTCAGGTCCGAGTCGTAAAACAAGTGGACCGCCGCGTGCAGGACCATATCTTGCGGCCCGAGCACCTTAAAGCGGCTGCCTGCGACCGCCCTGGCCGCGCCCCATAATCGTTCTGGATCGGCGCGCAGCCTGGCGGTGAGAGGAAGCAAGGCGTGATGGATATCGATTTCCACTCGCCGCTCGGGATGGCGCAGCGGCGGAAGCTCGTGCATCCACTCCCGATAATAGCGCTGGTCGTAAGAGCTCAATTTGACCGGCGCAAAGCCCTCGGCCAACAGCAAGGCCTCCATCGCCGCCAAATGTTCGCGCGCCACCAGCAGGTCCAAGTCCGCCGGCAGCCGCCCCCGGGCCCAGGGCAGATCCAGAAGCAAATAGGCGCCCCCTTTGAGGACGATGACCTCAAAATCCGCCTTTCGCAGCACCCGCTCCAGACACGCCATCTCCCAGCGCAGCCGGCGGTTGCGGAAATCGGCGAGAATCCGGCCAGCGTGGAAGCGCTCGCGCACCCTTTCCGGCAACTCCCCCCACAACCCCGCCCGTTCGATGCGATCGCCCAAAGTCGCCGTCAGCCTGGAAAGCTCCGCGAGGACAAGCAGGCGCTCCCACTCCGGCTCCCCAAACTCTAGGACCAACGCCGGATCGCGCAACGCGCTTGCCAATACGTGCAGGGAACTCACGCGAGGGCTTCCAAGACTTCCAGGGCGTCTTGCAAACGCCCATAGACGAAATTGTAGTGCCGGCACCGGCGGATCAGGCGGCCGACCCAGAGGAAGCCCTCGCTGCCCAAGACCTCATAGTTGAAGGCGTTGGTGGCCAATTTAAGGAAAGCATAGGCGGCGGGCACGGGCGTTAACTGGCGTTTTGCGCCTTCGCAAAAGCGGGGAAAGACGATCCAGGCTGGAATCGCCGGTTCGGCGGCGCGTTCTACGCTTTCCGCGCTGGGCCTGAGGTGGGCGACGGTGCCCTTGCGGGTCTTAGGAAACTCAGGTCCGAGCACCGCTTCGGCAGAAAACGCCCGGATGAGTTCGATCGAACGGTTCTTGAGCGGGATCGGCCGCGGCAGTGGGATCAAGGTCCCGTCGACGCGCACCAGCCCGAACTCGTCCGAAAGCAGCCGCCAGCCCGAGAGCATCAGCGCCGCGCACAAGGTGCTCTTGCCCAAGCCCGGCAGCGCCGGCAGGATCAGCGCCCGGCCGCCGCGCTCGAGCACCGCCGCATGGAGCAGCAAATACTGATGGGCGCAGGTAGCGATGCACCAGTTCAAGCCCCATTCGAACAGCGGCGGGGCGTGAGACAACGGAAAAGGCTTAAACAAACTTTGCCCGTCGTGCTCAAAAAGCACCTGAGGACGAACGAGAGCGCGCAGCGTACGAGGACGGCGCAGCAGGATCCGAAAATCGCTCAAGCAATCCTTAGGCAACAAAGGGAAATCGGCGTACAGGTGCTTGAGGAAGGCGGCAAACGCGGCAATCTGCGCCCGCACCCGCACGCAAAAAGGCCCCATGCCGACTACCGCCCCTTCCGCAGAACCCAGAAGTCGCCTCAGCTCGGCGACTGGCAATTGGCAGACCTTCACTCCACCGGCTCGATCAATCCCAAGCGCTCGAATTCGGCGAGGACCTGCTCGATCTTAGGCAGAAAGCGGTCAGCTTGTCCGGCGTACAGCCCATCGGCCAGGTCTTTTGCCGACTGCGGCCCAAGCTCGAGCATTTTCAGAATCGCCATGGCGGTCGCGTTCAGATAATGGGTTTGACCGGAAAGCGCGTTGAAGACCACCGCCTCTTCCGGCCATTCTTCCCAAAGCAGCCGCGCTTTGGGGTGGATGCGCCAGAGGCTATCCCCGCTCAAGGATCAAACGAAGCCCAGCACGAACCGGTGATCGGACCGCCCGATCCGACTTTACCGTAACCGGTGATTTGCCCCATATCGTCAAACAGGATTTGAACCGCGCCCGTCCCACTGCCAATCTCTGTATAATCGCTTAGGTTGACTGGACTGCCGTCTTCTTTAAGCCAACTGCCTGGACTCTGTGGATCTTCATAGACCCAAAACGTATTATTCTGGCTGTCTTGGAGCTGTTTCACATTTACGGTTTGGCGCGCCCAATCGTCATCCGCTTCGGTGGGATCGCGCAATGGGTTTGCGTTCGCATCGGCGCGCTGTTGATCCCGCAGGATGCACTGATAAGCGCTGGCGTTGGCCAGCACCGCCCCGCTGCGCAGCGTCAGAACTACCGGCGCGACCGTCAGCGCCGATTTGACCAGAAGGCGGCGGGAAATTCCAGGGGAATTTTGGGATGCTTTGCGGTTTTCATCCATACCTTAATCTCCGCGTGCTTGTTAACCTGAGTAATATCAATTTGGCAATTTTCACGCCATAATCAAAAATCCTTTTATTATTAAAAACTTGTATTTATACCCAGCAAGCGCCTGTAAAAAATCCTGACAAGTTATTCAGACGCCGGCTGAAGTTTTTTTAGCAGCTTTCGCGCGTACTCGATCGGGATCGCGTAACTGATCCCGCTCGGCTTAGACAAAAGGCTCTCCTTGCTCTCCTGGACGAAGACCTTGTTGAGGATCCCCACGACTTCGCCCGTTTCAGGATGGTATAAAGGACTGCCGCTGTTTCCAGGATAGGCGGTCGCGTCGAGCTGGAATACCGAGAAAGGTTTGTACAGGCGCGGCAGCAGTTTGGGGTCCAATTTATCGGCCCGCAGCGCTGGGATGGCGATGGGCGTGATGCTAGCGATCAGGGCCAAATGGGTGACCGGGTACAGACCGAGCACCATGCCGATGGGGTAACCGGTGAATGCATATTCCTCCCCTTCCCGAACCCGGTTGGAGTCCCCCAAGGCCAAGGCCGGTAAGGGATCGCCTGAAATTTTCAAAAGCGCCAAGTCGTGGGCTGGATCGGTGGCAACGACTTGGGCTCTGCGCAAGCGATCCTGGCGCTGAAACCGGAAAAACACCGCCAGCAATTCGGATTTTTCCTCATCCAGGGAATCGGGCAGGACGTGGGCGCAGGTCAAAACGTAGCGCCCGTCGGCCACGGCAAATCCGGTCCCGCGAAACACCGCCGGCGGCGAGCGGGTGCGCTGAAAGGTCCCAACCGCCAAGATAGAAGGCTTGACCTGCGCCACCGTCTCGGGCAAACCCGCCCAAGCGAAGCCCGGCCAAGCTAGGAAAAAAATCGCGAGCGTCCAGGGCCTCATACCGACAAAAACGCCACAGCGATCTCGGTAAATTCAGAGTACACCTCGCTCATCACGCCCAAGATCTGCCCTTCGCGCAACCGGGTCAAGGCTCTGATCTCTTCGGGAATGTCGGCCAGCACGTCCTCCACCGCGTCTCCTTGGACCAGCACATCGGTCAAGCGGTCGGCCAGATGGACCAAGGCGGTCTCTAAGGGATAACGGCTTGCCGTCTCTGGGTTGAGGTGACAACCGATGGCCTCTTCAAGCCACGCCGGCATGTTCCAGCGCCTGGCGATTTCCGCCCCTACCTCGGCGTAGGTAAAGCCCAAGAGGTCTTTTTCCAACAGCGGCACCAGCTGCCGCTTGCCCTGGCTCGCCAGGAGGATCTCGCGGGCCGGGTCCGGACATTTGAGATAGATGAGCAGCGCCCCGATCGCATGCAAGAGACCCGCCACGAACAGGCGCTCCGGATACAGGACCTTGGCTTCTCTGGCGAGAGAGCGCGCCACGACCGCGCAGTAAACGCTCTGCACCCAGAATTCGTCCATGTTGATCAGCTGAACCGGAAGGTTGCGGAAGGCGCTGACGGCGCAAGTCGCCAAGGCCAGATGGTACAGCGGCTCCATGCCCACTAAGGTGACCGCGCGCGAGATCGTGTCGATGCGCCCGCCAAAGCCATAGACGGGGCTGTTGGCCAGCCGCAAGAGGCGGGCGGTCAAGGCCGGATCGCAGGCGATGATGGCGCCGATGGTCTCGGCCGTGCTGCGCGGGTCGTCGATCGCTGCTTGCAACCTAAAAAGCACATCCGGCAGGGAGACCAAATCGCGCTCGCTTTCCAGAAGCTCAGCAGGAGAAGCGTATTGGCTCATAAGTTCTCGTAAAATTGCAGCACCCGGGCGACGTATTCGCGCGTTTCCAAATAAGGGGGGATTTGATTGCCGTACTTGCGCACCGCTCCTTCCCCGGCATTATACGCCGCCACCGCCAGCCTGATATCGCCAAAAGTCGAAAGCAGATCGCGCAGGTAACGCGCTCCGGCCTCAAGGTTCTTGAACGGATCGTAGCGATCCCCAATCCCATAGCGGGCGGCGGTCTCCGGCATCAGCTGCATCAGCCCGACCGCCCCTTTGGGCGAGACGGCGTTCGGATTATAAGCCGATTCGGCGCGGATGATCGCGTGCAGCAGTTTGGGGTCTAGGCGATATTTTTGGGCGACCTGTTCGATCGCCGGGGCAAGCTCGGTTTTTTTATGCCAAGACAGCTTGAGGCTTGGCGCGAAGGAGATTCTTGGCGTGCGGACGAGCAGCCGATAACCTGCGTGTTTCGGTCGGTCGGTGTAGTACACCTGGCCGCTCGGGTCCACGTATTTGTAGATGTCTGCCGCCGCCGGCCAAGCCAAGCAAACGGTTCCCAGCCAGAACCAACGCCACTGCATGCCTTCCTCCCTTGCAAGTTACGGTCATTTCAAGTTTAGTCCAATTTAGGCCGGATTCTTGCCGCACACTCGCTCGCACGCCAACGCGCCTGGACGACATCGTCGGCGCTCGCCAGCGCCACCCCCATGCGCCGTCTGGGGAAAGCGAGCGGTTTGCCAAACAGACGGACTTGGGTTTCTGGAATCGCCAACGCTTGTTCTAGGCCCTCGTACACCAAACCTACCCCCTCCACTCCGGCGTAGATCACGGCGCTGGCGGCCGGGCGCTCAAGCCGCGTGTCTATGGGCAAACCTAAAAACGCGCGCACGTGCAGCTCGAATTCGCTCAAGCGTTGGCTGGCCAGGGTCACCAGGCCGGTATCGTGCGGCCGGGGGCTGACCTCGCTGAACCAAACCTGATCGCCTTTTACGAACAGTTCCACCCCAAACAACCCCTGCCCGGAAAGCGCCTCGACCACGCAAGCGGCTTGCCGATGCGCCTCGGCCAGCGCCTTTTCCGTCATCGCTTGGGGTTGCCAGCTCTCCACGTAATCGCCGTGCACCTGGCGATGGCCGATGGGTTCGCAAAAATAGGTTTTCATCTTCCCCGCTTCCAAAGCGCGCACGGTGAGCAAGGTGATCTCGAACTCGAAATCCACCTTCGCCTCCACGATCACCCGCTGCGCCGCAACGCGCCCTCCGAATCGAGCCTTCTCCCACGCCTTTTCCAACTCTTGGCGGCTGCTGACTTGCGATTGACCCTTGCCGGAAGAGGACATGGTCGGCTTGACAAAACAGGGGTAACCGATCTCTTCGGCGGCGGCGACAAGCTCGTCCAACGAACCGGCGAAAGCGTAGCGGGAAGTCGGCAACCCTAAAGTCTCCGCCGCCAACCGCCGGATTCCTTCGCGGTCCATGGTCAGCTTGACCGCTCTGGCGCAAGGAACCACTTTGGCAAGACCGGCCTGTTCGATCTCAAGCAAGGCGTCGGTAGCGATCGCCTCGATCTCGGGCACGATGAAATCCGGACGCTCGCGCTCGACCAAGGCCAGAATTTGCCTCGGATCGGTCATGTCGATGACGTGCTTGACCGGCGCTACCTGCTGAGCCGGCGCGTTTTCGTAGCGGTCCACAGCGATCACCTCGACGCCGTAACGCGCCAGACAAATAGCCACCTCTTTGCCCAATTCTCCCGAACCCAACAGCATCGCCTTGGTGGCGCTTTGGGTCAGAGCGGTTCCGATGCGCATGCGACTCCTCCTTTGGTTTGACGGCATTGCAAGGCCAAAGCCAGGCGCTTGGCGGAAATGGGATAGGCGGTCTTGACCGGCTGGGCAAAGAGCTGAACCCGAAACTCTTCCAGATCCCAGCGCAAAGGGTCAACTTCAGGCCAAGGAATCTCGCCTGCCCGTACCCGGCTCCAATAGCTTTCCCATAAAGGCCGAATTTGCTTAAGTTTGGCTTCGTCCTTAAGGGGCGCGTATTCCGCCTTGGTAAGGCGGTATTGCAAGGCTTGAAGAAAGCGGGGCAGCTCGCGCAACTTAAGCCAAGGGGTGGCTTTAACAAAGCCGCGATAACAGAGCAAAGCGAGTTGTTCGCGCATGTCTTTTCCGCTTGGGGCGTTTTCCAAGCGCTTGAGCTGAGGGCTGTCCGAGCACGCCTTACGCCATTCCAAAATCCGCTTAAGCGTGCCGGCAATCTCTTGCGCGGTGGCAAACAGCTCCCCCCGATGCGCGGCAAGGCACGCGGAAAACGCCTTCTCGTTACGAATTTCTTCGGTTTCTGCCGCCAAAAACGCCTGCTCCACCGCCAGATCGATCACCTCGTCCACCAAAGCCAAAGACGCTTCCCGCCCGAGGAACGGATGGGGCGGAAGATGCGCATAAGCCAGTTCCTCGGCAGGGCCAAGGGGAAGTTGTTTCTTAAGCTGCTTGATTTCTTTGGCCAGCGCCACTTGGATCAGCCGGTTGAGGCCGCGGCGATGCGCCAGGCGGGCTTCCTCGGAAGTTGCAAACAGCCGGATTCCACAGCTTTCCCCTTCGTCCACCAGGGCCGGGAAAGCAACGACGGACTGACCCTGTTGCGAGATTTGGCATTGTTTGGGCAGCTCCCCAAAGTCCCAACGCTTCAGACCCGATTGGCGCATTTTTTCGGCGACGTTTTCAAACCGCCGGCGGGCCAGGGGCAAAAGCTTGGCTTTGAGCTTGGCCAGGTCCCGCCCTTGGGCCAAAATCCGGCCTTGATCGTCGAGTACCTGGAAATTCATCTTCAGGTGATCGGGAAGCGTGACCGCCTTGAGCGTCTCGGGGTTCACTTCGAGCCCGAAGACCGTTTTAAGCGCGGCTCCAAGCGCTTGCCAGAAATCGCCCTCGCCAAAGCGCAAGCAAGCCAAAACGCGCCCTCCCGCCTCGGAAATCGGCGCCAGTTGGCGGCGCAAAGCTTTAGGCAGGCCTTTGAGCAGAAAGACGAGTTTTTCCTCCAACAGGCCAGGCACCAGCCAGTCGAACGCCGCCTCGGGCAGCTGCGGCAAGGCAAAAAGCGGCACTCTGAGCGATACCCCATCGTCCAGCGCTCCCGGCTCGTAGCGGTAACTGAGCTCAAGCTGCAACCCTTCCCCCTCCCAGATTTCGGGAAAAGCGTTTGGATTTAGGCCAACCAGGGGTGGGAAGTCCTCGCGGTTCAGCTTGAGCAGTTCAGGGCACTGGCGAACCGCCCGGCGATACCAGCGCGCCAGGCCGTCGGTATCGACGATGTCGTCAGGGATACGTTGGTCGTAGAACGCAAACAACCACTCTTCGGCCACCGTGAGGTCCAAGCGCCTGAGCTTGTGCTGCCAGGATTTGACTTCCTCCAACACGGCGCGATTGTGGCGGAAGAATTCGAGCTCAAAATCGCCCTCTTGTTCTACCAAAGCCGCGCGGATGAAGATCTCCCGCGCTTCCTGAGGTTGAATACGGGCAAGAGAAACCTTACGCCGTTCCACTAAGGTCAAGCCAAACAGCGTCACCCGCTCGAAAGCGATCACTTGGCCTGCCTTGCGCTCCCAATGCGGCTCGTAATAATGGCGTTTGATCAAATGGGAAGCCAAACGCTCGATCCACTCCGGCTCCACCTGGGCGCAGATCCTGCCATAGACCTTGCTGGTTTCGACCTGCTCGGCGCAAACCAGCCAACGCGGGCGGGTTTTAAACACCGCCGAACCTGGGAAGATATAGAATTTGAGCCCGTAGGCGCCGGTGTACTCGAACTTCTCCTGGCGAAACCCGATCTGGGACAACAAGCCGCTCAAAATCGCGCGGTGGATTTCGGCGTACTGGGCCGGCTCAAGGTTGGGACGCCAGCCCAACTCGCCTTTGATCACTTCCATGAGCTGGGCGTGGAGGTCCTGCCATTCGCGCATCCGGGAGTAGGACAAAAAGTGCTGCTGGCAGAACTTGCGCAGCCCGGTTCGAGACAAGCGCTTTTGCTCTTCGCTAAAAGCGCGCCACAGCTTGAGCAGACTCAAAAAATCGGAGCACTCATCGCGCCATAGGGCGTGTTTGGCGTCGGCCGCCTCGGCTTGGCTCGCGGGGCGCTCGCGCACATCCTGAATGCTCAAGGCAGAAACGATCACCGCCAGTTCGGACAGGCAGTTTTCTTTCTTCGCCTCGACCAGCATTCTGGCCAAGCGCGGGTCGATGGGAAATTTGAGCAGCAAGTGGCCGATTTCGGTCAAGGCGCCGCTTAAATCAAGCGCCTGAAGCTCCTGAAGCAGCTTGATTCCGGCCCGGATCTGCCGCGGGTCGGGGGGATCGAGGAAGGGAAACCGCTCGGCCTCCCCCAACCCCAAGGCTTTCATCTTTAAAATCACCGCCGCCAGATTGGTGCGCAAAATCTCCGGCTCGGTGAAGGCGGGACGGGCGTTAAAGTCTTCTTCCGAATATAAGCGCAACGCAACTCCCGGCGCGATCCGGCCGCACCGCCCGGCGCGCTGCTTAGCCGCAGCCTGGGAGATCGGCTCGATCGGCAGGCGCTGCAACTTGCTGCGGGGACTAAAACGGCTGATGCGGGCCAGACCCGTGTCGATCACCGCCCGGATCCTAGGCACGGTGAGGGAGGTCTCGGCGACGTTGGTCGCGAGGATGATTCGGGGGCGAGCGCCGGGGTTGAAGACCCGTTGCTGCTCCTTAGCGCTAAGGCGCGCATAGAGCGGGAGGATTTCAAAGTGTTCGGGATGGTTTTTGCGCAAGGCTTCGGCGGTCTCGCGGATGTCGCGCTCTCCGGGGAGAAACACGAGAATATCCGCCAAACCTTCACGCGCCAGTTCATCCACCGCCCTTAAGATCGCTTGGATGCGGTCGTCGGCTTCGTTTTCGGCAAGCGGCCGGTAGCGGATTTCCACCGGGAAGCTCCGCCCCGAGACCTCGATGATCGGAGCGCCGCCAAAGTGCTCGGCGAAGCGCTCCGGGTCGATGGTAGCGGAAGTAATGATGAGTTTGAGGTCGGGCCGATGCGGAAGCAGCCACTTGAGGTAGCCCAACAGGAAATCGATGTTGAGACTGCGTTCGTGCGCCTCGTCGAGGATGAGGGTATCGTACCGGTTGAGATAGCGGTCCTGCTGGATCTCGGCCAACAAGATCCCGTCGGTCATGAGCTTGATGCGGGTATTTGGACCGGTGTGGTCGTGGAAGCGGACCTTGCAACCGACCCACGCCGGGTCCAAGGGTCGGAGTTCTTCGGCGATACGCGCTGCCAGGCTGCGGGCGGCGATGCGGCGCGGCTGGGTATGGCCGATCAGGCCGCGGACGCCGCGCCCGGCTTCCAAGCAAATTTTAGGCAACTGCGTGGTCTTGCCCGACCCGGTCTCGCCGCAGACGACAACGACCGGATGCGCCTGTAAGGCTTGAAGGATTGGCTCCTTTTTTTGTACGATCGGCAGCGGCGGATAATCTAAACGCAAAGGCTCGATCCGGATAGCGGGTAAGCGATTTAGGTCTACCTGCATGGCGTTCAAAGGGCTTGATCTTTAGCTCATTATGCCATAGCCTTGGATGCGTCCCTAAGTTGCACCCATCCCGTGGCTCTAGAAATCGAGCGCAAATTCAAAGTATTAAACGACTCCTGGCGTCCCCACGCCACCCACGCCGTACGCCTCCGCCAAGGCTACCTCAATGGGGCAGAAAAGTGTTCGGTGCGCGTGCGCACGGCTTTAGGGCGCGGCTGGCTGAACATCAAAAGCGCCACCCTAGGCGCCAAGCGCCACGAATACGAATACGAGATCCCTTACGGCGATGCCGAAGAGCTGCTCAACACGCTTTGTCGGCGGCCGCTGATCGAAAAGGTCCGGCATTTCGTTAGCTTTGGCGACCATCTTTGGGAAATCGACGTGTTCGAAGGCGACAACCAAGGGCTGGTGCTTGCGGAAATCGAGCTCTCGCATCCCGAAGAAGAATTTGCTCGCCCTTCTTGGCTAGGCCAAGAGGTTACCAACGATCCTCGCTACTACAACACCTATTTGGCGCAAACGCCGTTCAAACTCTGGCGCGATCGTTAAACCATGGGCTTTTTCCTCGAGCTGGTGCTGATCCTGGCGGGATTGCTGGCCATCGCGCTGATGATCGGCAGCCGCCTGCCCAAGACGCACGTGGCCGCAAGCGCCATCCGGCTGCAGGCCCAACCGGAGCAAATCTGGTCGATCCTTACCGATTTCAAGGCGTATCCCGATTGGCGGATGGGGCTAGAGCGCGTGGAAGTCGGCCAAGCCGAGGACGGTTTGCCGATGTGGGTCGAGGTGAGCGCGCAAGCCGGCAAGCTGGCGTTCAAGGTCGTGGAAGCTAAGCCGCCTTTCCGGCTCGTGACCCAGCTCGCCGATCCGAGCTTGCCTTTGCGCGGCCGCTGGATCTACGAACTGAAGCAAGAGAACGGCGAGACCGTGCTCACCATCACCGAAACCGAGCAGATTTACCACCCCTTATTGCGCTTCTGCGTACGCTACTTGCTCCGCTACCACAGCGCAATGGACGTGTTCCTCGCCGAACTGGCCTTAAAGCTAGGACAGGCGCCCAAGATAAAGCACCTGGGACTTAAGCTCCAAGACGCCTAAAGCTCTTCCGGCAAATAAGCCAAAAAATTGCGTGAATCGTCGGCATAGACCAGAAAATAGGGATTGAGTATCGAGTCTTTGGTGTTGTAGCGCAAAGGCTTTCCGGCCAAATCGACCACGTATCCCCCCGCCTCCACCACGACGCACTGAGCCGCAGCGGTATCCCATTCGGAAGTCGGCCCCAAACGCGGGTAAAGATCGGCGCGCCCTTCCGCCACCAGACAAAATTTCAAAGAGCTTCCGATCGAGATCAATTCGTAGGCGCCGTCCAACTTTTGCAGATACGCCTTGAACGCGGGGGTCTGGTGCGATCGGCTGCCAACGATGACCAGCTTCTCAGGCGCCGGCTTGCGCACCCGAATCGCCTGTGGCGCGGCCTCCCCTACTTGTTTGAACGCGCCCAGGCCGGTCGCCGCGTAATACGTGGTGTCTTGCACCGGAACGTGAACCACTCCGAGCACTGGTTCATGGTGGTGGATAAGCGCCACGTTGACGGTGAATTCGCCGTTGCGGTTGATGAATTCCTTCGTTCCATCGAGCGGATCCAGCAACCAATATGTCGACCATTTACGGCGCTCTTGGTACGGCGCCGCCTCGTCCTCCTCGGAGAGGATCGGAAATTGCGCCGGTAAACTCCACAGCGCTTCCTTCAAGCAACGGTGAGCCGCGGTGTCCGCGGCGGTCAAAGGAGACCGATCACCCTTGCGGTAGACGGAAAAATCCGAAGCGTAGATTTTGAGTATCTTGTGCCCGGCCCGGCGCACGGCCGCCAACACTCGAGCTTGCAAATCAGCTAGATCTAGCCCATGCATACGAGGACCTTACCCATCGGGATAGAATTGAAAAAATTCTAGTCTATAAGAAGGCAGCCAATGCAAGCCCAGAATCTGCAAAAAACTTGAAATTCCGCTCCGATTAAGCTCAAATTAAGCAAGACTTCCCGCTTCGACGATTTCTCAACAACCCTTAAATTGGAGACGCGCGTGAGCAACGCAATCGTGCATGTAACCGACGACGATTTTGACCGCGAGGTTTTGCAGTCCACTCAGCCGGTGCTGGTGGATTTCTGGGCCGAATGGTGCGGCCCGTGTAGGATGATTGCCCCTATTCTCGATCAGATCGCCGAAGAGTACCAAGGCCGCTTGAAGGTCGCCAAGCTGAACATCGACGAAAACCCGCGAACGCCTCAGCATTATGGGGTACGAGGCATTCCCACCCTGATGTTGTTCAAAAACGGCGAAGTGGAAGCGACCAAAGTCGGCGCCTTGAGCAAATCCCAGCTTGAAGCTTTCCTAGAACAAAACCTGTAACCAGGCTCGCCCGTTCTCGGCGAACGGGCGCCTAAAACTCACCCTGTCGCTTCATTTAAAGATCTTCTTAAGATTAAAGATCTTAAGATCCGCAAGAGTTCTCTACCGCCAAAAACCTGAAATCCATGAACCTGACCGAACTCAAACGCAAATCCGCCGCAGAACTTTTGGAAATCGCTGAATCTCTAGAAATCGAAGGGGTCTCCCGCAGCCGCAAGCAAGACCTGATCTTCGCCATCCTCAAGAAACTGGCGAAAAACGGCGAAGACATCTTTGGCGATGGGGTCTTGGAGATCCTGCAAGACGGCTTCGGTTTCCTGCGTTCTGCGGACTGCTCCTATCTGGCCGGCCCCGACGACATCTACGTTTCCCCCAGCCAGATCCGCCGCTTTAGCCTGCGCACCGGGGACACGATCTCCGGCAAGATTCGCCCGCCCAAGGAGGGAGAGCGCTATTTCGCAATGCTCAAGGTCGAGCAGATCAACTTCGAGCCGCCGGAAGTGGCCAAACACAAGGTCGATTTTTCTAACCTGACCCCCCTCTTTCCCCAAGAGCGCTTCGTGTTGGAGTTGGGCAACGGCAGCACTGAAGACTTGACCGCCCGGGTGATCGATCTGGTCGCCCCGATCGGCAAGGGGCAGCGCGGCTTGATCGTATCCCCGCCCAAAGCCGGCAAGACGATGATTCTGCAGAACATCGCCCACTCCATCGCGATCAAGAACCCGGAGTGTTACCTGATCGTGCTGCTGATCGACGAGCGTCCCGAGGAGGTGACGGAGATGGAACGCTCGGTGCGCGGCGAAGTCATCTCCAGCACGTTCGACGAGCCGCCCACCCGCCACGTCCAGGTGGCCGAGATGGTCATCGAGAAGGCCAAACGCCTGGTCGAACACCGGCGCGACGTGGTGATTCTGCTCGATTCCATCACCCGCTTGGCGCGGGCTTACAACGCGGTGGTTCCTTCTTCCGGCAAGCTGCTGACCGGCGGGGTGGACGCCAACGCCTTGGAAAAGCCCAAGCGCTTCTTCGGCGCGGCGCGCAACATCGAAGAAGGCGGGAGCCTCACCATTATCGCCACCGCGCTGATCGAGACCGGATCGCGCATGGACGACGTGATCTTTGAAGAATTCAAAGGCACCGGCAATATGGAACTGCACCTCGAGCGTAAGATCGCGGAAAGGCGCATTTACCCGGCGATCAACATCAACCGCTCCGGAACGCGGCGGGAAGAATACCTAGTGCCCCAAGACGAGCTGCAAAAAGCCTGGATCTTGCGCAAGATCCTCCAGCCCATGGATGAGGTCGCAGCCATCGAGTTTTTGCTCGACAAACTGCGCCAGACCAAAACCAACGCCGAATTCTTCGAATCGATGAAGCGCGCCTGAGAACTTCAGAGGCGACGCAAAACCCGCTCGGCCGCCGCTAAGGTCGCGGTCAAAGTGTCTTCATCGTGGGCTGCGGAAACAAAACCGGCCTCAAAGGGAGAGGGTGCCAGGTACACTCCCTCGCTCAGCATGCCGTGGAAAAAGCGCTTGAACAGCTCCTGGTCGCAGGCCATCACTTGGGCGAAGTTAGTAACTTCCGGAGCGGAGGTAAAAAACAATCCAAACATTCCCCCGACTTGGTTGGTACAAAGCGCAATCCCGCAGGCCGCCGCCCGCTCTTTAAGCCCTTCCGCCAACGCTTCCGTCTTTTCTGTCAGCCGCGCGTAAAAGCCCGGCTCAGAAACCAGCTCCAAGGTCTTTAGCCCAGCCGCCAGCGCGACCGGATTGCCGGATAAGGTACCGGCCTGATAGACCGGCCCTTGCGGGGCAAGGTGTTCCATGATTTCTCGCCGCCCGCCGAAGGCGCCTACCGGCATCCCGCCGCCGATGACCTTGCCCAAGCTGGTAAGATCCGGTGTCACCCCGTACAGCGCCTGCGCGCCGCCCAGCGCCACCCGGAAGCCGGTCATGACCTCATCGAAGATCAACACGCTGCCGTACTTAGTGCACAACTCCCTCAGCGTCTCTAGAAATCCAGGCACCGGCGGCACGCAGTTCATGTTGCCGGCCACCGGCTCGACGATCAGGCAGGCGATCTCCTCTCCCTTCTGTTCGAACAATTCCCGCACTGCGTCCACGTCGTTGTACGGCAGGGTCCAAGTGTGTTCGGCCAGACTGGCCGGCACCCCCGGAGAGCTCGGCACGCCCAGGGTCAAAGCTCCGGAACCGGCTTTTACCAACAAGCTGTCGGCGTGGCCGTGGTAGCAGCCTTCGAACTTGACGATCTTGTCGCGTCCGGTAAACCCACGCGCCAGGCGAATCGCGCTCATCGTCGCTTCGGTGCCGGAGTTGACTAGGCGCACCATCTCCAGCGAAGGGACTTTGTCGCATAGAAAACGCGCCATCTGCACCTCGATCTCGGTCGGCGCGCCAAAGCTCAAACCTTTCTCCGCCGCGGCCACAAGCCCCGCCAAAACTTCAGGATGGGCGTGACCGACGATCATCGCCCCCCACGAACCTACGTAATCGATGTAGCGACGACCTTCCACATCGTACAGGAACGGCCCTTTGGCGCGTTCGAAAAATATCGGCCGGCCGCCTACCGCCCGAAAAGCGCGCACCGGCGAATTGACCCCGCCAGGAATCAGCGCGCTGGCCGCCTCGAACAATTGGTGCGAGGATTTCATCCGCCTTCTCCCAAACTCAGAAGAATATCCCGTCCAGAGGCGAAGAAGCCGAAGCGTAACGCCGCCTGGGCATGCGCCCGGCAAGATACGCCTTGCGCCCGGCGATCACGCCAAACTTCATCGCCTGCGCCATCAGCACCGGGTTTTTCGCCTCGGCGATGGCGGTGTTCATCAGCACCCCGTCGCAACCCAATTCCATCGCGATCGCCGCGTCCGAAGCCGTCCCTACCCCGGCGTCGACCAGAATCGGGACGCGCGCGTTCTCGACGATGGTGCGGATGTTGTACGGGTTGCGGATCCCCAGCCCAGAGCCGATCGGCGCCGCCAGCGGCATGACCGCAACGCACCCAAGATCTTCCAGCTTTTTGGCAACCACGGGGTCGTCATTGGTGTAGACCATGACCTCAAACCCCTCTTGAACCAAAATCCGGGCCGCTTCCAGCGTTCCCACCACGTCCGGGTATAAGGTCTTCTCGTCCCCCAACACTTCTAGTTTGACCAGCCGGTGGCCCAAAAGCTCGCGCGCCAGATGACAGGTACGCACCGCGTCCTCGACGGTGTAGCAACCGGCGGTGTTGGGCAAGATCAAGTAGCGCTCGGGGGAGATCACGTCCAAAAGGTTAGGCTCGTCCTCGCGCTGGCCAAGGTTGGTGCGGCGGATCGCCACGGTGACGATCTCCGCGCCGCTGGCCTCAATGGCGGCTTGGGTTTGGGCCAGATCTTTGTATTTTCCGGTCCCGACCAGCAAGCGCGAGCCAAACACCCGGCCGGCGATGATCAAAGGGTCGTCTTCCGGCTCTCCCCCCCCGATGGCGCGCACGATCTCGATCCGATCGCCCGCTTGCAAGAGTTCTTCGGCGTAGCGACCGTGCGGGACGATGCGCCGGTTTCGCTCCACGGCGATCTTAGCCCCGGAAAGGCCCAACTGCGCTATCAGCTCAGCCAAAGAAGCGCCCGCCCGAACCGCACGCACCTGGCCGTTGACGACCACTTCCACGGTTTCCATCATCGTCCCCCCGAATTGCCCCGGCGTTTGCGCACCGCCTGCGCCAGCATCTCCAGCACCCTCTCGCTGTCCTCCCAGCCCAGGCAGGCGTCGGTGACGCTTTTGCCGTACTCGAGCGGCTGGCCGAGGCGGATATCCTGCCGCCCTTCCTTGAGATTGCTCTCCACCATTACCCCAAAAATGCGCTCGTCTCCGGCGGCGATTTGCTGGCTCACATCCTCCGCCACCAAAAGTTGGCGTTTGTACTGCTTGAAGCTGTTGCCGTGGCTGAAGTCGATCATGATTCGGGGAGGGAGTCCCGCCTGTTCCAGAGCCTCGGCCGCCTCGTTGACGCTTTCGGCATCGTAATTGGGCCGCCGCCCGCCGCGTAAGATCAGATGGCAGTCTTCGTTGCCGGTGGTGGCGAAAATCGCCGAATGCCCCGCTTTGGTAAGCGAGAGAAAATGGTGCGGGCGCCTGGCCGAGGCGATGGCATCCACCGCCACCTGCACGGAGCCGTCGGTGGCGTTTTTAAATCCTACCGGGCACGACAACCCCGACGCCAACTCCCGGTGCACTTGGCTTTCGGTCGTGCGCGCGCCGATCGCCCCCCAGGCGATCAAATCCGAAATGTACTGCGGAGTGATCAAGTCCAGATACTCGGTGGCCGCCGGCAAGCCCAGTTCGTTGACGTCCAAAAGCAGCTTACGGGCCAGGCGCAGGCCCTTATTGATGTTGAAGCTTTCGTCCAGGTCCGGGTCGTTGATCAAACCCTTCCATCCCAGGCGAGTGCGCGGTTTTTCAAAATATACCCGCATCACGATCAACAACTCATCGGCCAACGATTCCTTCCACCTCACCAAACGGCCGGCATAATCGCGCGCCGCCTCTGGGTCGTGGATCGAGCAAGGGCCGATGATCACCAACAGGCGGCTGTCTTCGCCGTTCAAGATGGCGTGGATCGCGCGGCGGGTCTCGTAGGTGGTGCGAGCGGCCGCCTCGGTCAGAGGCAATTCGTCGTGCAGCTGCTGGGGGGGGATGACCTCTTTAATCTCGCGAATTCTCAAGTTTTCGGTACGGTAACGGTTGGACATGGCCAAAATCCCTAAATTGTCGCGCGTTTTATTTTACAAGCTCAGACCTTGCTAAGGAGAGTTGGTTTCTCTTAGCATAGGCCAAGCCAGACGCAGATAGTTGATCATAGACCACAAAGTCATCAAAGCAGCCAGCACCAGGAAGGCGTAGCCAAACGGCTGCAGCAGCTCGGTCGCCCAATCCACCGCAAACAACAACAAGGTGATGGCGCTCATCTGCAGGGTCGTCTTGAGCTTACCCAACCAAGAGACCTCTACCTTCTTGCGCTGACCGATGGCGGCCATCCACTCCCGCAGTGAAGCGACTGCGATTTCGCGCCCGATGATGATCACCGCCGCCACCGCCAGCCAAGGTTCCGGATCGTTCTGCACCAAAAGCACCAAAGCCGCCGCCACCATCAGCTTGTCTGCCACCGGATCCAAGAACGCGCCGAAAGCGGTCGTTTGATTTAACCGGCGCGCCAAGTAACCGTCTAGCCAATCGGTAAGCGAGGCGAGCAAAAACACCAAAGCGCACCCGATCCGCGCCCCCGACCACGGCAAGTAAAACAACAGCACCAATACCGGGATCAAGGCAATACGCAGCAGAGTCAACCAAGTTGCGATATTGAACGAACCCGTACTCAAGCGCTTTGCTCGTGCAAAGTTGCGTAAATGCGTTGCGCCAGATGCCGGCCTATGCCCGTCACCGAGCTGAGCGCCTCCACGCTCGCCCTTTTGATGCCCGCCAAACCGCCAAATTGCTGAAGCAAGCGTTGGCGGCGATGCGGCCCCAGGCCTTTGATGGATTCCAACACCGACCGGCGTTCGGCGGCGCGGCGCCGCCTGTGGCCTTCCAAGGCGAAGCGGTGGGCTTCGTCGCGGACCTGGCGGATCAACAGCAGTCCCGGATGATCCCCGGGCTGCACCCAAACATCCCGCCAAGCCAGATAAAGCCTCTCTTCCCCACCGCGCCGCTCTGGTCCCTTGGCAACGCCGACGATCGGAATTTTACCCAAGCCTAGCTCCGCCAACACCGCCAAAGCAAGCTGCGCTTGCCCTTTGCCGCCGTCGATCAACACAAGATCGGGCAAGGGATCGGCGTGCCGAAAGCGCCGCCGGATCGCCTGCGCCAAGGCGGCATAATCGTCGCCCGGGGTAATCTCGCGAATGTTAAACCGCCGGTAAGAAGACTTGACCGGCCCTTCCCGCGCGAACACCACGCAAGCGGCGACCGTCTGATTCCCCTGGGTGTGGCTGATGTCAAAACATTCCAGGCGATTGGGTAGGTTTTCCAAGGACAAAAGCGCCGCCAAAGCCTCAAATCGAAACTTAAGCACGCCCCGCCTGGCCAAGCGCTGGTCGAGCGCGGCCTGGGCATTGACCTTGGCGATTTCCAGCCATTCTCGACGCTGACCGCGAGGTTGGCCGATCAGGCGCACTTTATGACCCGCTTGGCGGCTGAGCACCTCCGCCAGCAAAGCGGCTTCTTCCGGTTCCTGGCTGAGCAGGATCTCGGCGGGAATCGGCTTGTCCAGATAATACTGGCTCAAAAAAGCGCCCAGCACTCGGGCCGGAGTGGCCTCCGGCGGGCAGGTCGGAAAATACGCCTTGTTTCCCAGGTAGCGCCCGCCGCGAAACCAGGCTACCTGAACGCAAGCTATCCCTTCGCCTAAGGCGACCGCGACCGCGTCCAGATCGCCTTGCCCGTCCGCCAGCGCGCGTGAATCCAAAATCCCACGCAAGGCCGCGATCTGATCGCGATAACGCGCCGCCTGCTCAAACTCCAACCGACTTGCCGCCGCCTCCATCCGCCGCACTAAATCGTCGATCAGCGCTTGCCCTTGCCCTTCCAAAAACTTTAGCGTGTCCTCCACGTGTTGCCGGTACTCGGCTTGGGTAACGTAGCCAACGCAAGGCGCCGTGCAGCGTTTGATCTGATACTCCAGGCAAGGTCGGCTGCGGTGGCTGTAATAACTGTCTTCACACTGCCGCACCGGAAAGACTGTTTTGAGGATCTTCAGCGTCTGCCGCACCGCGCTCGCGCTCGGATAGGGCCCAAAATACCGCCCCGGCAGCTTACGCGCCCCGCGGTGAAAACCTACTCTAGGAAAAGGATGTTCGGTAGACACGTAAACGTACGGATACCCCTTGTCGTCCTTGAGGCAGACGTTGTAAGGCGGCCGATAACGCTTGATCAGCTGGCTTTCCAACAGCAACGCTTCGCCTTCGGTGCGCGTGACCGTCACTTCGATCCGGCTGAGTTTGGCCAACATGAGCCGCTGTTTGGGAGATGGCTGGCCGCGGAAATAACTCGCTACCCGCTGCCTTAGATTCGCCGCCTTGCCGATGTAAATGGGGTTCCCCGCCGCGTCCAGCATCCTATATACCCCAGGCAAAGGGGTCAAGGTTTTCAGGAACGCCTCGATGTCGAAAGGGGCCGTCATCGCCTCAAGCGCTCAGCATCCCCCGCAGAACCGTCTGCAGGATACCGCCGTTGCGGTAATACTCAAGCTCTTGCGCGCTGTACAAACCGACGTCCGCCGGGAAGACAATCCGCCTTCCGTCCTCGGCTTGGGCGATCACCTCCACCTCGGCGCCCGGACGCAAATCCTCACCCAACGCCATGGTGTAGCGTTCACGCCCGCTCAGACCCAGGCTTTTGGCGCTGTCTCCCGGCTTGAAGGTCAGCGGCAAGACCCCCATGCCCACCAAGTTGCTGCGGTGAATCCGCTCGAAGCTTTCGGCCAAGACCGCGCGCACCCCCAACAGCCTTGGCCCCTTGGCGGCCCAATCGCGCGAGCTGCCCATGCCGTAATCCTTGCCGGCCAGGACGATCACCGGCACCCCTTCGGCAAGGTAGCGCATGGCCGCATCGAAGATCCACATCAACTCGCCGCTCGGCAGGTGGACCGTAACCCCCCCTTCTTTGCCCGGCACCAGTAAGTTTTTGAGGCGGATATTGGCAAAGGTGCCGCGCATCATCACTTCGTGGTTGCCGCGGCGGGCGCCAAAGGTGTTGAAATCTTTGGGATCGACGCCCTTGGCGCGCAGATAATCCGCCGCCGGCCCTTCGGGGATCACCCCGGCCGGAGAGATGTGATCGGTAGTTACCGAATCCCCCAGCATCACCAACACTCGGGCGCCTTCGATCGGCCGGATAGGTTCCGGCTGCAACGGCAGGTCCTTGAAGAAGGGCGGCTCTTGGATGTAGGTGGAGTCCGGCGGCCAGTCGTAAAGGACGCTGCCTTTTGTCTCGATGGCGTTCCACTCCGGGCTAAACTCGTCGATCCGGGCATAGACGCGGCGGAATTTGTCCGGATCGAACGCCGCCTTGAGCACCTGCTCAAGCTCGGTACGGGTAGGCCAAAGATCGTGCAGGTAAACCGGTTGTCCGTGCGCATCGGTGCCTATAGGCTCGCGGCTGAAATCGATAGCGACCGTGCCCGCCAGGGCATAGGCGACCACCAAAGGCGGCGAAGCCAGATAATTGGCCCGCGTCAGAGGATGGACGCGGCCTTCGAAGTTCCGATTGCCGGATAGAACCGCCGCCACCACCAGCTGCGAAGACTTAATCGCCTGCGCCACCGCCGGTGGCAAAGGACCGCTGTTGCCGATGCAGGTGGTGCAGCCGTAACCCACCAGATGAAACCCTAAGCACTCCAGATAAGAAAGAAGCCCGGTTTGTCGCAAATATTCGCTCACCACCCGCGACCCGGGCGCTAAGCTGGTCTTGACGTAAGGCGGGACTTTGAGTCCCCTCTCCACCGCCTTTTTCGCCAACAACCCCGCGCCCAGCATCACCGAAGGGTTGCTGGTGTTGGTGCAGCTGGTGATCGCCGCGATCACCACCGAACCGTGGGTGAGCTCGGCGGCTTTGCCGTCCAACTCGACCACTGCTTTGACGCCCGCCTGGTCTTCGGTGAGACCAAAGCCGCCCGCGCTCGGCGGACGGATCAGCGCTTGGCGAAAAGAATCTTTGACCGCGCCCAGGCGGACCCGATCCTGCGGCCGGCGGGGCCCGGCTAGACTCGGCTCGATCGTGCTCAGATCCAGCTTGAGGACTTCGCTAAAGCGCGGAGGCGGGGTAGTATCGGTGCGAAACAGCCCTTGCGCTTTGCAATACGCTTCGATCAATTCGACCTGCGAGTCCGGCCGGCCAGTGGCGCGCAGGTAATCCAGGGCGGCTTGATCGATCGGGAAAAAGCCGACTGTGGCGCCGTATTCGGGCGCCATGTTGGCCACTGTGGCCCGGTCCGGCACGCTGATGGCGCTCAAGCCCGCGCCATAAAACTCGACGAATTTCCCTACCACCCCGTGTCGGCGCAGCATCTCGGTAACCGCAAGCACCAAGTCGGTCGCGGTCGCGCCTTCGGGCAAGGCGCCTAGGAGTTCCAAGCCGACCACCTGCGGGGGAAGCATATACAGAGGCTGGCCGAGCATCGCCGCTTCCGCCTCGATTCCGCCTACCCCCCAGCCCAGAATCCCCAGGCCGTTGATCATCGTTGTATGGGAATCCGTCCCCACCAGGCTGTCTGGATAGGCGATCCCTTCCTTGAGAAACACCCCACGGGCCAAGTATTCCAAATTGACCTGATGCACGATCCCCACCCCGGGCGGAATGACCTTGAACGCCTTAAACGCTTTCTGACCCCACTTGAGGAACTGATAGCGCTCTAAGTTACGGGAAAATTCCAGGCGCATGTTCTTCGCCAAGGCGTCGGAGGTGCCGAAATAATCGACCTGCACCGAATGATCGACCACCAGTTCGGCCGGGATCAAGGGTTCGACCCGTCTCGCATCCTTCCCGAAGCGCTGGACCGCCTGGCGCATCGCCGCCAGGTCTACCAGCGCCGGCACGCCGGTAAAATCTTGCAACAAAACCCTGGCCGGCCTAAATGGAATCTCAAATTCAGCGCCACCGGCCGGGTTCCAGCGCGCAAGCGCGGCCACGTCCTGCTCCTTAACCCGCTCGCCGTCGCAGTGGCGCAAGACGGATTCGAGCAGGATCTTGATGGTGACGGGCAGCGCCGAGACCGCGCCGAGGTTTTGCGCTTCCAGCCGTTCCAAGCTGAAATAGGTCACCTTCCCGGAGCTCGTGGGCAACTGGGCGCGGCTGCCGAAAGGATCAAAAACCTGCATTCCAAACTCCGTATGTCCAGGTCGATTCAGTAAATGCTCACCAAGGCCCGAAGCACATCCACTCGGCTGATCAGCCCGACCAAGCGGCCGTCCTCGATGACCGGAAAGTGACGCAGCCGGCTTTTCTGAAACCTTTCGGCCACCTCGAGGATGCTGGTATCGGGAGTCACCGTCTCGATCTCGGTGTTCATGTATTCCCCGACCTTCCCTCCCATCTGCTCGTGATAGGCTGCATCCAAGACCACGTGCAGGCAATCCATCTCCGAAAAGGCACCGACCAGCCGCCCCTGCTCGTCCAACACCGGAGCCCCGGTGATCTTGTGCTTGAGCAACTGGCGAATCGCTTCGAATACCCCCATGTTCGGGGTGAAAGTCACCAAATTGGTAGCCATGTGCTCCCGCACGCTGATATTTCGCAACATCGCTCTTCCCCTTTCAGTCATTCAGGCTTATCGCAGCCCTTTTTACCCTGCGCGCACAGACACTCACCGCCACCGACCCCACCGCAACTGCCCTTAATCGCCGGCCGCCCAAATAGCACCCCAATCGCCATTAGGCCGAAGACGACGGCAATCACGGCGAAAGTCACTAAAAAAACACTCATGACGCACCTCCACGCACGTGTCGCAAAAACGCCGAGGTCGGCTTTTCGCTAAAACCCCCTTCGTTTTCTTTGACAATAAACAAAGCCGCAATATTCTCCTTTTCGGCCTTCGCAAAACCGCTCTCCGGCCCGAGCACCATCAAAGCGGTCGCCAACGCATCCGCTTGCATGGTAGTATGACAGAGCACCGTCACCGACGCCAAGCGGTGCGCAATAGGCCAGCCGGTACGAGGATCGATGGTGTGGGAAAACCTTTTGCCATCCGCCTCGAAATAATTGCGGTAGTCCCCAGAGGTGGCTACGGCGATGTCAGAAAGCTCGAGAACCTTTTCGATTTGGCGGACTTTGGGAACCGGCTTTTCGATCGCAATCCGCCATCCCTTTCCTCGTGGACTTTTACCGCGCACTCGCACCTCGCCGCCGATCTCGACCAGGTAATCGTAAATTCCTAAAGATTCTAAGTATTCCCCCAGACGATCTACGGCAAATCCTTTGGCGATCGCCGAAAGATCCACGTACAGATCGGGCCTCCGTTTACGCAGAGCAGGCGGGGCTAGACGAACTTCCAGGTTTTGATAGCCGATGCGCGCCTTGGCCGCCTCGATGGCCTCAGCAAAGGGCGCCTCGGTTCGCTTGGGATCCGGGCCAAATCCCCACAGATTGACTAAGGGGCCGACGGTGACGTCGAACGCTCCCTCGCTCCAGCGGCTAACCTCCAAAGCCGTCGCCACCACTTTGGCCAAATCTTCCGAGACCGGCTGCCAATCCAGGCTTTCGCTCCGATTAAAACGCGACAGCTCAGAATCCGGCAAATAAGTGGACATTTGCTTGTCCACCTCCTCCAATCGGGCCTCGAGCTGCGCTTTGAGCTTCTCTGAGTCGATTTCAGGCGGAATCCGGGTGGCTTTGACCGTAAAGCTCGTGCCAAGCGCCAGCCCAAAATGCTCGAATTGGACCTTAGCCGGCTGACTGCAGCCGGCCACAAACAAAACGAGGAGCGCCAAGGCTCCTCGCCTAAGGCCGGCCGCTATACCTTTCTCAGCCGCCGAAGTCGTCCAGCAGGATGTTTTCCCGTTCGACACCCAGATCCTCCAGCATCTTGATCACCGCGGCGTTCATCACCGGCGGACCGCACAAGTAATATTCGCAGTCTTCGGGAGCAGGGTGATCTTTGAGGTAGTTTTCGTAGAGCACTTCGTGGATGAAGCCGGTAAACCCGGTCCAATTGTCCTCCGGCTTAGGTTCAGACAGCGCCAAAAACCAACGGAAATTGGGATGCTCCGCCTGCAGCTTATCGAAATGATCCACGTAAAACGCTTCGCGCAAGCTTCTTGCGCCGTACCAGAAGGTCATCTTGCGCTTGGACTTTAACCGGATCAGCTGATCGAAGATGTGCGAGCGCATCGGCGCCATCCCCGCGCCGCCGCCGACGAAGACCATCTCGTTGGTGGTATCGCGGGCGAAAAACTCGCCAAACGGCCCGGAGATCGTGACCTTGTCTCCAGGCTTGAGGCTGAAGATATACGAAGACATCTTCCCCGGCGGCACGTTCAACCCCGGAGGCGGGGTGGCGATACGCACGTTGAGCATGACGATGGTGTTTTCGAGCGGGAAGTTGGCCATCGAGTACGCTCTCACCACCGGCTCATCTACTTTCGACTCGAGCTTCCACAGATCGTATTTGTCCCAATCGGCGCGATACTCCGGGTCGATGTCAAAATCGGAGAACTTCACGTGGTGCGGCGGACACTCGATCTGGATATACCCCCCAGCGCGAAAGTCCAAGGTCTCCCCGGGCGGCAAATCCAGCACCAATTCCTTAATGAAAGTCGCCACGTTGCGGTTGGAACGCACCGTGCATTCCCATTTCTTGACCCCGAATACGGATTCGGGGACTTCGATCTTCATTGGCTGTTTGACCGTCACCTGGCACGACAGCCGTTCCCCTTCCCTAGCCTCGCGCTTGCTGATATGGCTGGCTTCAGTAGGCAAAAGCTCCCCACCGCCCTCGAGCACCTTCACCCGACACTGGCCGCAGGTCCCCCCGCCGCCACAGGCGGAAGAGACGAATAGATGATTGTTGGCAAGCGCCATCAGCAGCTTGGAACCGACCGGTGCCTTGATGGTCTTCTGGTGGTTGATGACGATTTCGACCTCACCCTGCGGAACCAGCTTAGTCTTGGCCCATAAGATTCCCATCACCAAGGCGAGTACGATGAGGGTAAAAAAGACGACTCCTAACAGAATCTCCAACATGCTTTGCCCCTGGTTTAGAGCTGAATCCCAGAAAACGCCATAAATCCAAGCGACATCAGCCCCGCGGTGATGAAGGTGATGCCCAATCCCTGAAGCCCCGCCGGCACATCGCTATATTTGAGCTTCTCTCGCACCGCGGCCATGGCGGTGATCGCCAGCGCCCAACCGAACCCGCTGCCGATTCCGTACACCACGCTTTCGGCTAAGCTGTAGTCGCGCTCGATCATGAACAAGCTGCCGCCCAAGATCGCGCAGTTGACCGTGATCAACGGCAAGAAAATGCCAAGCGCGTAATACAGCGCAGGGAAGAAGCGATCGAGCACCATCTCTAAAATCTGGACGATGGCCGCGATCACGCCGATGCTGGCCAAAAAGGTCAGAAAGCTCAAGTCCACGTCCGGCAAACCAGCCCAGCCTAGCGCCCCTTCTTTGAGAAGATAGGCGTGGATCAGGTGATTGGCCGGAACCGTGAGCGTCTGGACGATCATCACGGCAATCCCCAAGCCAATGGCGGTGGCGATCTTTTTCGAGACCGCCAAGAAGGTGCACATCCCGAGGAAAAAGGCGAGCGCTAAGTTCTCGATAAAAACCGATTTGACGAACAGGCTGATCAAAGCTTCCATCACGCCACCTCCCCGTGGGCCGGCAAGATCTTGAATTCCGGGATCTCGCGCTGCTTAGGCTTAAAAGTCCGAACCGCCCAGATCAACAGCCCGATGATAAAGAACGCGCTCGGCGGCAAAAGCAACAAGCCGTTGGGTTCGTACCAACCGCCGTTTTTAACCAGCGGCAGGATCTCCACCCCAAACAGGCTGCCGGAACCAAACAACTCGCGGATGACCGCCACCGTCATCAGGATCAAGCTGTACCCTAAGCCGTTCCCCAAGCCGTCGAAGAAGCTGGGCAGCGGGGGATGCTGCATCGCATAGGCCTCAGCCCGCCCCATCACGATGCAGTTGGTGATGATCAGCCCCACGAACACCGACAACTGCTTGCTAATATCGTAGGCAAAAGCTTTTAAGATCTGATCCACCACGATCACCAGCGAGGCGATGATGGTCATCTGCACGATGATCCGGATACTCGCCGGGGTATGGTTGCGGACTAAGGCGATTGCGGCATTGGAGCAGGCCACCACCGAAGTCAAAGCAATGCTCATAATCAGCGCGGTGGCCATCTTCGAAGTGACCGCGAGCGCCGAGCAGATCCCAAGCACCTGAAAAATGATGGGATTGTTGTCGAGCAAAGGATCGACCAACACCGGCTTGATTTTCTCAAATTCAAATTCTTCCGCTTCTAATACCTCGTCGCTCATACTCGCCTCCTTCACTACCTTGCACACAGCTTGTCGAGAAAGGGTTTGTAGCCGTCCTCGCCAAGCCAGAAACGAATCAAATTGCTTACCCCGTTGCTAGTCAAAGTAGCACCTGCCAAACCGTCGACCAGAAACTCGGCCCCCGCTTGGCTGGGACTCACGCTCCCCTTGACCAGACGCAACACCGGAGCGCCGGATTCGGCATAGACCTTTTTGCCCTTCCACAACGCCCGCCAGTTTGGATTGACCACTTCCCCGCCGAGCCCCGGAGTTTCCTTCTGGTCGTAAAAGTTGATGCCAATCACCGTATTGCAGTCCGGCTCCAGCGCCAAAAAGCCGTACATAGTGGACCACAGACCATACCCCCAAACTGGCAAGACCAAGGCTTTGAGTCCTCCGTCCTCGCCTTTAAGAAAATAGACGGTGGCGTATTTAGGCCGGCGCTTGATCGAGGCAACGTCTTTTTCCCGCGGGAGCGGCTCGCTCAGCTTGGGATCCTTAGCCGCCTTTCGCATATCATAAGCATTTGGGTCAACGCCTTGCGCAACCTCCCCGGTTCTGAGATCGATGACTTGGATCTCAAAGTTCTCAAAGGCTTTATCTACGTCGACATCCTCCCCCCACATGCCGACCACTTCAAGGATATTGCGTTTCATGTCGGCCGCTTGGTTGCTTTGCTGCAACGGTTTTAAGGAGACGGCCGCGAAAGCCACGAGCACGGCACAGACCAGGCACAACCAAAACGCGACCGCCAGAGTTTTCTCGAAGCTGTCGTTGGGAAGCGCAAGAATCCTCTCGGCATAGGCTTTGGCCCGCTCGCGCCAAACTTTAAAAGTACTCGCAAGTTGCATCTGCTCAAGCATTGCGTCTGGCCCTTCTGCGAATGTTGGCTTGGATTACAAAATAGTCGATCAGCGGCGCAAAAATGTTGGCAAACAACACCGCCAGCATCGCCCCTTCCGGGAACGCCGGGTTCACTACCCGGATCAGCACGGTCATCACCCCGATCAGGATTCCGAAAATCCAGCGCCCGGTATCGGTCATGGCGGCGCTGACCGGATCGGTGGCCATGAACACCAAGGCGAACGCCAATCCGCCCAAGCTCAAATGCCAATACCAGGGCAGGGAAAACATTGGGTTGGTCGAGCTGCCGATAAGATTAAACAAAGTCGAGGTCGCAATCACCCCGATCAGTACCCCGGCCATGATCCGGTAACTGGCAACCCCCGTGTAAAGCAGGAAAATGGCCCCGAGCAGGATGGCCAAAGTCGAGGTTTCCCCTAAGGATCCAGGGATAAAACCGAAAAAGCTCTGGCTCCAGGTATAGCCCGCCGCTTGAATCGCCGCCAGCCCCCCTTCGGCGCCTAAAGCTAAAGGAGTTGCGGCGCTGTAGCCGTCCACCGCGACCCAGATCGAATCCCCCGTCATGTAAGCCGGATAAGCGAAAAACAAGAACGCCCTGCCGGTGAGCGCGGGATTCAAAAAGTTCTTGCCGGTCCCACCGTACACTTCCTTGCCCAATACCACCCCGAAGCTGATGCCTAAAGCCACCAGCCAAAGCGGAATCGTCGGCGGCAAAGACAGAGCAAACAAGATCGAGGTGACGAAAAACCCTTCGTTGATCTCGTGCTTGCGCACCAGGGCAAATATAGCCTCCCAAATTCCCCCGACGACGAAGGTGACAATGTAAACAGGGAAGAAATACACGGCCCCATGCATCAGGCACGACAGGGGATTTGAAGGATTGTAACCAAACCAATCCATGATCGCGCCGCGCCAGTTGGGGATGGTCGTAAGTCCAAGCGCTTGCATCGCCTGGTTGGCTTGATAGCCGGTGTTGTAAAGGGCAATGAAGATCGCCGGGAAAGTCGCCAGCCAGACATAGACCATCACCCGCTTCAGGTCCAAGGCATCGCGCACGTGGACCGGATTGGGCGTCACGTCCGCCGGCCAATAGAGAAACGTGTCCACCATTTCATACAGGGGATACAGCTTCTCGTAGCGCCCCCCTTTGGCGAACAAAGGATGGATTCTGTCTAAGAACGTTCTCAGCTTGGACATCAGCCTTCCTTTTCGATTTGGGTTAAGTTTCTTCTAAGGACCGGACCAAAGTTGTGCTTGCCGGGATCGACGAAGGTGCACAAGGCCAGGTCTTCTTCGTCGAGCTCCAAACAACCAAGCGCCTGCGCCATCTCGGTATCGCCTACGACTAGCGCCCTGAGCAATTGGGTCGGCAGAATATCCAACGGCATCACTCGCTCATAGACGCCGATAGGAATGATGGCTCGGTGGCTGCCACACAGCGCGGTGGTGAGCCGGTATTCCTGCGGTTTTTGCCGCCGGAGCAAAAAAACATCCAAGAGGGAAAACTTGTGGTCGGCGCCTTTCATCTCGATCCAGCCGAACAGCTCGCGCTGGCGGTATTCCTCGAGCACGCTCACTTGATTGTGGTAATTCCCTAAAAAGGCCGCCCAACCCTGGGCCTTGCGGCCGTTGAGCACCGAACCGGAAATAACGCGATACGGACCTTGGCATGCGATCTCCCCCGCGGTCAGATCGTCCAGATTGGCTCCCACCCGAGTCCTAAGCAACCGCGGACGCTTGACCACGGGCCCGGCCAATGAGATCACCCGCTCTACATTCAGGCGACCCGTAGTAAACAGCGCTCCGATAGCCATAACCGACTGATAATCCAGGTACCAGACGGTTTTGCTCGCGCTGACCGGATCCAAAAAATGGATATGGGTGCCGGGAAGTCCTGCCGGATGCGGGCCATCGAACCCGACCACTTGCACTTTTTCCCCATCGACCGCAGGAAACCCAGAGTTTTTGGCCGACCGGCACACGAACACTTTGCCGGGAGTCAAGTGCGAGATCACTTTTAAGCCGTTGCGGAAATCCTCGACCCGCTCCGCCAACACCACGGCCGGATCGGCGGCGAGCGGATTGGTGTCGATTGCCGTCACAAAGATCGAGTGCGGCACCGCATCCGGCGCCGGCACTTTGCTGTACGGACGGGTACGCAGGCGCGTCCACAGTCCAGAATCTAGGAGATTCTGCTTGACTTCCGCTAAGCTCAGATCCTCCAAACGACTCGCAGGATAGCTGGCAAAGCTTTGTTCTTCGTCCCCTTCCAGCTCGATCACCACCGACAACAGCGCCCGCCGCGGCCCGCGGTGGATCGCTTTGACTATCCCGCTGCCGGGGGATGTGTATTTGATCTCCGGATGCTTCTTGTCGACAAACAGCGCTTGCCCCAGCTTAACCCGGTCCCCTTCTTGAACTTGAAGGGTCGGCCGCAGATCGTGAAAATCCTGCCCGAGGACCGCCACCGACCGGACCTCGTTTGCGTCTTCGAAAATTTTTTGCTCCGGCTTCCCGGCAATGGGCAAGTCCAGACCTTTTTTGATTTTTATCACCATAGACTCTACGTCCACGAACAATCAGGAACAACCCACCCGCCCCCTTTTACCTTAGGCCGGACGGGACAAAACGCACGGTATTACAGCATAAAACCTTGCATTGAACAACGCGCGGACGGGCAAAAAAAGAGCGGGGAATCCCCGCTCAAACACCCTTCCCAGAGAAAATGGCTAAATTTGGAAGGAAATTGCTTTAAATATAGAGGCTTTCCCAGCTATAAGTTTAATCTACAGCAAATCCAACAGGTGCTTTTAGGAAACGCTCCATTTCCACGTCTTCGGCTATAATCTAGGCTATGCCCAAAGTCTCCGTCATCCTACCGGCTAAAAACGAGGCCGCCTCTTTGCCCTCTCTTCTGACGCGCGTGCGCCAGCTGCTGCCGGAAGCCGAAATCTTGGTCGTTGACGACGGCTCCACCGACGGCACCGGCGATCTGGCCGAGGCTCTTGGAGCGCGGGTCATTCGCCACCCCTACAGCATGGGCAACGGTGCAGCCATCAAAAACGGGGCGCGCGCCGCTTGCGGTGAGATTTTCGTGTTTATGGACGCCGACGGCCAGCACGATCCCGAAGACATACCGCGCTTGCTGGCTGCCTTTGCGCAAGGCTATAAAATGGCGGTTGGCGCCAGACAAGCCGATACCCACGCTTCTTCAGGAAGGCGGTGGGCCAACTGGATCTACAACCGCCTGGCCTCGTTCATGACCGGCTACCCGATCGAAGATTTAACCTCAGGGTTTCGCGCTGCCGACGCCGAGTGTTTTCGCAAGTTTCTTTACTTGTTGCCCAACGGTTTTTCCTATCCTACCACTTGCACGATGGCTTTTTTCCGCGCCGGCTTTCCGGTAACTTACGTTCCGATCCGCGCTGGCCAGCGCCATCAAAACAGCCGCAGCCACATCCGCTTGGCGCGCGACGGCATCCGCTTCTTGATCATCATCTTTAAAATCGGCGCTTTATTCTCCCCCATGCGTTTATTCTTGCCGATCGCCGCTTTTACCTTCGCCACCGGCTTGGCTTATTACGCTTATACTTTTTTCTCGTGGGGGCGCTTGACCAACATGTCGGTGGTCTTATTCTTAGGGTCGCTGTTCATCTTCCTGATGGGGATTTTGTCCGAGCAGATCGCGTCGCTGCACTACAAGCTTCATGAGTAAAACAAATCTTTAAGGCAGGCGCCTGGATCCTCCGCGCGCATGAACGCCTCCCCGACCAAAAACGCGTGAACGTCCAAAGCGCGCAGTTTGGCTACATCTTCCGGGGTACGGATGCCGCTTTCGGCGACTACCAAAAAGTCCTCAGGGATCTTAGGCAAAAGATTTAAGGTAGTTTCCAAGGAGACTTTAAAGGTCTTGAGATCGCGGTTGTTGATGCCCAAAATGACCCCTTTAAGGGACAGAGCCCGCTTAAGTTCTTCAGCGTCGTGCACCTCGACCAGCACCGCCAGCCCGAGCTCAGCCGCCAGTTGGCTCAAGTCGTGCAGCTGCGAATCGTCCAAAGCGGCCACGATCAGCAAAATGGCATCGGCCTGGATGGCCCGGGCTTCGTAGACTTGATAAGGGTCGATGAGGAAATCCTTGCGCAGCGTGGGGAGGTGAGCGGCTTGTTTGGCCAACTCCAGATACGCCTCAGAGCCCTGGAAATACTTGGCATCGGTCAGCACCGAAAGGCACGCCGCCCCGTGCGCCGCGTAACTTGCGGCGATCGCGCGCGGATCGAAGGCTTCCCGAATCACTCCTTGGCTTGGGGAAGCTTTCTTGATCTCGGCGATCACCGCCGGTTGACTCTCCCTCACCCGACGCTGCAGAGCGCCGTAGAAATCCAGCGGCGCCGCTTGCGCCTCGGCCAATTCGCGCACCTCGGCCAAGGGGATGCGCCGCTTGCGCAGGTTCACTTCTTCGCGCTTGGTAGCAAGGATCTGTTGGAGAAGGTCGGGATTGTTCATCGGCTTTGGGTCCATTCGATCAATGCGTTTAATTTGGCCAAAGCCGCGCCCGAATTCAACACCGCGCGGGCTTTGGCCACCCCGCCGGCCAGCGAATCGCTCAGACCGGCAACGTAGATCGCCGCCCCGGCGTTCAAGGCGACGACGTCGCCGGCCGGCCCCGGCTCCCCTGCCAATACCCTACGCAGGACGTCTAGGCTGGCGGCGACCGAATCGACTTGAATTGCCGCAAGCGGCGCCCGCTTGAGGCCAAACTGCTCCGGCGTGATCGTGTAGGTCCGCACCTCGCCTGCCCGAAGCTCCGCCACCTGGGTAGGCGCCGCCACGCTGATCTCGTCCAGCCCATCTTCGGCGTGCACCACCAACGCGTGCCTACTACCCAAACGCTGGAGCGCCCGCGCAAGCAGCGTCACATAACGCGCATCGAACACGCCGACAAGCTGATGCTTAGCGCCTAAGGGATTGAGCAAAGGGCCGAGCAGATTAAACAGCGTCTTGACCCCAAGCTCCCGCCGCACCGCGGCAACCTGCTGCAACGCCGGATAATAGCAAGGAGCATACAGAAAGCCGACGCCGATTTCCTCAAGACAGCGCCGAACTTGGGATAAAGTCAGGTCCAGCTTGACTCCGGCCGCCTCCAGCACATCGGCTGAGCCGCTCACGCTCGACACCGAGCGATTGCCGTGCTTGGCCACCTTGCCGCCGGCGGCCGCCACCACGAACGCGGCCGCCGTCGAGATGTTGAAGGTATGGGCCGCATCTCCTCCGGTGCCGCAGGTATCGACCAGATGCTCGCTGGCAATTTCCATCTGGACGGCTTGCTTACGCAGCGCCTCGGCGGCGGCGACGATCTCTTCCACGCTCTCGCCTTTAGCGCGAAGCGCGACCAAAAACCCGGCCACCTGGGCGGGCGTAGCGTTACCCGCGAGAATCTGGGCCAACGCCGCCTGCATCTCAAGAGGCTCAAGATCGGCCGGCTCGAGCAGCTTGGCAAGGGCAGCGCGGAGGTTCATCGGTCGTGCAAAAAGTTGCGGAGCAAGTCGTGGCCGTGCTGGGTCAAAATCGATTCAGGATGAAATTGCACTCCTTGGATCGGATATTCCTTGTGGCGCACGCCCATGATCTCCTCAAAGTTTCCCGCCTTATCCTGAGTCCAGGCGGTGATTTCTAAACACTCCGGGAGGCTGTCGCGCTCGATCACTAAAGAGTGGTAGCGGGTGGCTTGGAAAGGGCTGGGCAATCCGGTGAACACGCCCACGCCCGTGTGATACACCAACGAAGTCTTGCCGTGCATGATCGCCTTGGCGTGGACGATGCGCCCGCCGAAAGCCACGCCGATGCTCTGATGGCCCAGGCACACCCCCAAGATCGGCAGCTTGCCCTTAAAACGCACGATCGCGGGCACCGAAATGCCCGCTTCCTTCGGGGTGCAGGGACCCGGGGAGATGACGATTTTATCCGGCTTGAGGCGCTCGAGGTCTTCAAGGCTTACCTGGTCGTTGCGCACCACGGTCACTTCCGCTCCCAGCTCGCCCAGGTATTGGACCAAGTTGTAGGTGAAGGAATCGTAGTTGTCGATCATCACCACGCGGGTCATACCGAAAGCCCCTCCACGGCTTGAGCCACAGCGCGGAACAAGGCGCGTCCCTTGTTCATCGTCTCCTCCCATTCCTTGGCCGGAACCGAGTCGTACACGATCCCCGCCCCGGCTTGAACGTGGAGTTGACCGTCCTTGATCACCGCGGTGCGGATGGCGATGGCGGTGTCGAGGTTGCCCGCCCAGCCGATGTATCCTACCGCCCCGGAGTAGATGCCGCGTTTGACCGGTTCGAGTTCGGCGATGATCTCCATCGCCCGGATCTTGGGCGCCCCCGAGACGGTTCCGGCCGGGAAAGTCGCCGCCAGCGCGTCGAAGGCATCCAAGCCGGATTTGAGCTTTCCCGTGACGTTGGAAACCAGGTGCATGACGTGGGAATAGCGCTCGACGATCATTTTCTCAGTCACCTTGACGCTGCCGATTTCCGCCACCCGGCCGACGTCGTTTCTCCCTAGATCGATGAGCATCAGATGCTCGGCCAACTCCTTGGGATCGGCCAGCAGCTCTCGCTCGAGCGCGAGATCTTCTTTTGACGTTCGCCCGCGGGGACGGGTCCCGGCGATAGGGCGAACCGTGATGACACCTTCTTCGAGCCGAACGAGGATTTCCGGCGAAGAACCGACGATATGGCAGTCTTTGAGGTTGAGGTAATACAAATAGGGGGACGGATTGAGCCAGCGCAGCGCGCGATAGACGCTCAAAGGTTCGCCGCGGTAAGGGATGGACAGCCGCTGGGACAACACGACCTGCATGACGTCGCCAGCGACGATGTAGTCTTTGATCCGCGCCACCGCTTGTTCAAAGCCTTCGCGGGTAAAGCCGGAGACAAAATCCGCCTCAGCGATGCGATACCGTTGGTCTTCTACCGGATACGCACAGCTGCTGCGCAAACGCGCGACCCAGGCTTCCAAGCGCGCCTCAGCCCGCTCCAACGCCTCGGGCTCATTAGGATCGGCGTGGGTGATCAAAGTGAGCCTGCCGGCCAGATTGTCAAACACTAACAAGTCTTCCGAAACCATGAGCAGAATGTCGGGCGTCTTAAGCGAGTCGGGCTTGGCCGCAGCCGATTTTAACCTAGGTTCCAGATAGGCGACGGTCTCGTAACCGAAATAGCCCACCAGCCCCCCGCTGAAGCGGGGCATATCGGGCAGACTGGGGACGGCAAAACGCTTAGCAAAGTCCTTGATCCAGCCCCACGGGTCGGCACTAAAGCACGTTTCAACCACTTCCTCCCCGCGAGAAACTTCGATTTTGTCCCCATAAACCCGAACCACCTGCCGCGCCGACAGGCCGATGATGGAATATCGGCCGAAGCGCTCACCGCCGTGCACGGATTCGAACAGATAGGTATACGGCTGATCGGCCAGCTTAAGGTAAGCGCTTAAAGGGGTATCTAGATCTGCGAGGATCTCGCGGCGGACCGGAATGCGGTTGTAGCCTAGGGCAGCAAGTTCGCGAAACCGTTTTTTGGTCATCTTGGCTTTTCGCCCAAGCCTCTGGCGATCTCCGCGCGCATCGCCGAGATCACCGCCCGATAATCCGGCTGGCCGAAGATTGCCGAACCAGCAACGAAAGTATCGGCCCCGGCGGCGGCCACCTGGGCGATGTTGTCCACCTTGATGCCGCCGTCTACTTCCAGCCGTATCGGCCGGCCCGAAGCGTCGATGATCCGCCGCGCTTGCTCGATCTTGCGTAGCACATACGGAATGAACGACTGGCCGCCAAAGCCTGGGTTGACCGACATCAGCAAGATCATATCGACCCGCTCGATGGCCCAGTCGAGGTAATCTAAGGGGGTTACGGGATTGAACACTAGCCCAGCCTTGCAGCCCACATCCTGAATGAGCTGCAGGGTGCGATCCACGTGTTCGGAGGCCTCTGGATGGAACGTAATGTACGTCGCTCCCGCTTTGGCAAAATCGGGAATGATCCGATCCACCGGCTTGACCATCAAATGGACGTCGATGGGAGCGGTAATTCCATACTTGCGCAGCGCCTCGCAGACCATTGGACCAAAAGTCAGATTGGGGACGTAATGGTTGTCCATCACGTCGAAGTGGACGATGTCCCCACCGGCCTGCAAAACGTTCTTTACTTCCTCGCCCAGCCGGGCGAAATCGGCCGATAAGATCGAAGGGGCAATCCAGGGTGTCTGCATCTTAAGGTCCTCAACTTGCTGAAAAAAGCTAAGTGTAACCGATTTTACTCCAAGACAAGCAAACCCCGATGCACCCAACGCTCAAGGCCGCTTTCCCGCTACCACGCAAACCGCTTTTGAGACCCGCTATTCTTCCAGCAGTTCAAAATCCGCCTTGGAAGCCCCACACTCAGGACAAACCCAGTCGTCGGGGATATCTTCAAAGCGCGTTCCCGGCGGAAGCCCGCCTTCAGGATCGCCTTCGGCCTCGTCATACACGTAGCCGCAGACCACGCATACGTACTTGCGATAGTCTCCAATCGTCACGATCGTTCTCCTTCGAATGAAACCAGTGAAAGAGCCTGCAAAGCGCTGGGATGGCGCACCAAAATCGAAACCTTCCCCCTCCGCCGCGCAGGCCAACCGCGCACTTCCACTTGCTTGCCAAGATACGCATACGGGGAAGGAAACCACTTCAGATTGGCTTTAGGGATGAGCACAACCAGGTCCGGGGCAAATTCGAGCTCGATGAAACTGCGCAAAGTCCGAATCTGTGCCACCTTGCCTTGCACCCTCTGCCAACCGTGGCGCTTTGCTCGGCGCAAGGTTTCAACCGGTTTGGGGGCAAAGGACCGCATTCCCCAGATCCCGCGTTTGGCTATTTCTGCCTCGCGTTGAGCCGCAAGGATCGCTTCGGCGTATTTGAGGTTGGGCGGATGGATATTGGTCACCGCCAAGCCCTCCCGAACCAAAGCCTGGTTGATGTGGCTGCCATCCGCAGTGAACAAATAAGCCAGCGTCCGGCCATACTTGTCTTGCGCCTCAACGTCGAATTCTAACCGCACCTGCCGCCCTAGAACCTGGCGTTGAAGCGCCCGCTTGGCCTGTTCTCCCCCCGGCTCGCCGTCCTTTGCGCGGGTCTTCACCTCAGGCGCATTGATGTTGAGCAAGCGCACCCGCCGGCCATCTGCAAGCTTGACCGTATCCCCGTCGTAAACATAAACCACTTGCTGGTAGGTAGTCGATGGGCGAAGCGCCACGCTGTTAAGGCGCGCGCCCTCCCACCCATAGACCGCCGCCAAGGCCGCAACCAGGGCGAGGATGGCAGAAATCTTACGGATCATTTAAAAAACTTAGGCGGCTTTTGAAGTTGGAGCGGCTGGCCCGACGATCTTCTCGCCGATGCTTTCTAAGCGTTGGATCTGAATGTAGCCGGCGTTGGTCAATTCAATTCCACCGTTAAGCAGAATCTGATAGAGCTCAGGCATTTTATAAACCAGATAACAAAAACCCCCGCTGACCGCCGCCGCCACCGGCATCGAAACGATCACCGGCAGCCCCAATCCTCCCAATGCCTGGATTAACACCGATAGGATATCCAGCGGCAACAGCAGCCAAGCGCCAAAGTAAACCAGCACAAAGAAGGAATAGAGCAACAAGGTGAGAAATTCGAATAAGCGAATCAAGCCGAGATTCAGCCACTTCATAACCGGTTACCCTTTAATCATCGTTTTAAAATCTCAAAGTATAGCAGAGCCTTGTCTGCAAAAACCTAAAAATAGCCTTAGGCGCAGACCCTTTAAACCTCAAAAGCCAAGCCGACGATGTGGTAACCTGCGTCCACGTAGAGCACTTCGCCAGTAATCCCCGAGGCCAAATCCGAGCACAAAAACGCCGCGGCGTTTCCTACCTCTTCGATGGTGACGTTCCGGCGCAAGGGCGAAGCCTTCTCCGCTTTGCTCAGCATCTCGCGAAAATTGCTGATGCCCGAGGCGGCCAGGGTTCGGATCGGGCCGGCCGAGATGGCGTTGACGCGAATCCCCAAAGGCCCTAAGGAAGCCGCCAAATAACGCACGTTGGCCTCCAAGCTGGCTTTCGCTACCCCCATGACGTTGTAGTTGGGGATCACCCGCTCGGCGCCCAAGTAACTCAAGGTCAACAGCGCCGCTCCCGGCCTAAGCATCGCCCGGCCCGCCTTGGCGAGGGCGGCAAGACTGTAGGAACTGATGTCGTGAGCGATGCGAAACGATTCCCGATCGACCGCGGTCAGATAATCCCCCTCTAAAGCTTGGCGCGGCGCATAGGCGATGGAGTGGACGATGCCGTCCAAACCGTCCCAATATTGACCCAAGTAATCGAAAACCCCCTGGATCTCCTCATCGCGGCTGACGTCCATCGGGCAAGTCAGACGACTCCCGCATTCGGCCGCCAGCGTCTCCACCCGCTCTTTGAGCTTATCGTTCTGATACGTAAACGCCAACTCTGCCCCTTCCCGCGCCATCGCCTGCGCGATGCCCCAGGCGATGGAGCGGTTGCTGGCCAGACCGGTGATCAAAACGCGCTTACCCTGCATAAATCCCATGGCGTTCCTCCGATTCTTGTAAAAGCGTAATTATACCCCGCCCTTGAGCAGCGCATGCCAAAGCGGCAGGCTGGTCAGGGAAAAAAGGGTGGTCGCGGTCACCAACAGCGCGTACAGACGGCTGTCCAAACCGAAGCGGTCGCACAACACCAGACCAAACAACATGCTTGGCATGCCGGCCTCAAGCACCAACGCAATCAGTTTATCACCGACAAATCCGAAGCGCTTGCCCAACCACCAACCGAAAAGAGGCATCAGCGCCAGTTTGATCGCGATCACCGGTCCCACCAACGACCCACTGCGCCAGCGCAAACTCCGCAAATCCAAACCCAGCCCCAACGCGAGCAACATCAAAGGCGTCACCGCCTGGGCCAAAAGCTCGAAAAAATCCAGCGCCCACCTCGGCAGCGACCAGCCCCCAAGATTCAAACCAAGCGCCAACCCCGCCGCCCACAACGGCGGCACGCGCAGCAGCGCCAAGAACGGGTCTTCATCTAGGCGCCTATCGCCTAAAGCCCTGGCCACGCTGACCCCTAAAGTCAGGACCAACGGGGTACACGCGAATAAATCCAACTGAATGACCAAAAGCGCGGCCCAATCGCCGAATGTTTGCTGGAGTACCGGCAGGCCTAGAAAAGTCACGTTCGGGAAGGTCACCGCCAGCCAAACCGCCCCCGCCTGGGTGGCCGGCAGCCGTCGCCAACGCCCGTAAAGCGCCGCCAAGATCCCCCCAAAACCTACGATCCCGACCCCGTAGCCGAGGATCAACCAAGTTTCTGCACTGAGGCTCGAGCGGCTCATCAATTTCAAAATCAGCCCAGGCAGGAACAAGTAATAAACAAGCTGAGTCAATACCAAACGCGTCTGATCCCCATCCAGTCCGCCCGGCCGCAAAGCACGCCAGGCGATACCGCATAAGATGAGCAGGCACATTTGGGTCAAAACCGAAGCCATGAATTCCTACCGGCATGGGCGCTTAAATTTTGTATCATGAAGCTTTACAACTCATGTCGGAAGAGCCTTATGCCTTTCATCCCGCCCCGCGAACGCTTAATCGTCGCCCTGGATCTTCCCACCCATACCCAGGCCAAGCAACTGGTCGAGCTCCTCGGGGAGGAAGTGTCCTTCTATAAAATCGGCCTCGAGCTGTTCATGGCCGGAGATTATTTCTCCTTGATCGACTGGCTGCACGCCCAAGGTAAAAAGGTCTTCGCCGACCTTAAGTTCTACGACATTCCCGCTACCGTGGAACGGGCGGTGCGCGCGTTGAGCCGCACCGGCGTCGAGTTCGTCACGGTCCACGGGGACCGCGCCATTATGGAGGCGGCTGCCCATGGCAAGGGCGAAGGGCTAAAAATCCTGGCGGTCACGGTGCTGACCAGTCTCGACGCGCAGGCCCTTAAAGAAATGGGATACGCAGAGGAGCTGACCTCGCTGGTGCAAAAGCGCGCCCGCCTCGCGCGGCAGGCAGGGATAGACGGCGTGGTCGCTTCAGGACTTGAGGCCGCCGCGGTCCGCAAAGCGGTCGGCAACGAGTTACTCATCGTCACCCCAGGAATCCGCTCCGATCTGGATCCTCTCGACGACCAGAAACGCACCGCAAGTTTAGAACAAGCTTTTGCCGCAAGCGCAGACTACGTGGTGGTCGGCCGCCCGATCCGCGATGCGGCCGAGCCCAAATCCGCGGCGCGCGCTTTCCAGGAGCGAATCCACCGGTTCTTTGCTTAATGCCCGCCTCGGCACTCGATCCAGTTTACCTGGCCGCTGCGATCATGGGGGTGTTTTCGAGCTTCCACTGCATCGGCATGTGCGGCTCGATCATCGGCGCGCTTACCTTGAGCCTAAGCCCTAAGATCCGCGCCTCAAAACGCCGCCTGACCCCTTTTGTGCTCAGCTACAACTTCGGGCGGATCGCCAGCTATGCCATGGCTGGGCTGATCGCTGGCAGCTTAAGATACGTTCTGGAGCTGCCGTTTGGCACCCAAGGCTACCGGCTGCTGCAACTGACTGCGGGCTTGGTCATGGCCGCTTGTGGCTTTTACATCGCCGGTTGGTTCCCCAAATTCGCTTATCTAGAAAGGTTCGGGGCGCGCCTGTGGCGGCTGCTCGAACCGGTAGGTCGAAGCATCCTGCCGGTGGCGAATTTGTCCCAGGCGTTTTTGTTCGGCATGATCTGGGGCTGGCTGCCCTGCGGGCTAGTCTATACCGCCCTGGCGCTGGCCGCCACCGCCGGCAGCCCGACCCGCGGCGCTCTGGCCATGGCGGCTTTCGGTGCGGGAACTTTACCTGCGGTCATAGGAGTCAGTATAATGACAAATTGGATGATACGCTTGGCCAAGATGCGCAGATTCCGGGTAGGCGCCGGAGTTTTCGTCATCTTACTGGCTGTGCTGGCGGCTTTCCCCAACTTAAATCCGTGGGTTATGCAGCAAATAAGAACAAATGGGGTAAATCTGATGGACAAATTCAAATCTCTGATCGGTAAGGCGCCAAACTTCGAGGCGCTTTTGCGCTCTGCGAAAATGGTAGCGGCCACCGACGTGACGGTCTTGATCGTAGGCGAAACGGGAACGGGCAAGGAAATGCTTGCTCAAGCCATTCAGCAATCCAGCCCGCGCGCTGATTGCCCGTTCATCACCATCAACTGCGCCGCCCTTCCTGAATCCCTGGCTGAATCGGAACTGTTCGGTCACCGCAAAGGCGCGTTCACCGGCGCGGTCAGCAATCAAATAGGCAAGCTGCAGGCCGCCGCCGGCGGGACGGTCTTGCTCGATGAAATCGATTCCATGCCCTACTCTTTGCAAGGCAAACTGCTCAGGTTCCTTGAAACCGGCGAGTGCCAGCCGGTGGGCGCAACCGCTACCGAACGAGTCGATGTACGAGTCATCGCGGCCACCAACGCCGATTTAGAACAAAAAATCCAAAGCGGTGCATTTCGCCAAGACCTTTATTACCGGTTAAACGTCGTGCCCCTGGAAATCCCGCCGCTGCGCGAGCGCAAGGAAGACATCCCGCTCTTGGCCGAGCACTTTATGCGTCAAGCCGCCAAAGAGCACGGTCTAACTCAAGCTCAATTCAGCAAGTCTGCCCTACAAGCGCTAATCGACTACCCCTGGCCTGGCAACGTGCGCGAGTTGCGCAACGTCTGCGAGCGGCTGGCGATTTTACTGGCCGGACGCACGATCGAAGCGAGCAACCTGCCGCCGGAAATCTTGACGCCTAAGGTGCGCGCCCCAAGCCGCTTTACTCTGCCTGCCAGCGGGGTATCTCTGGAAGAAGTGGAAATCGAATTGATCCGCCAGGCGTTAGAACGCACCGGCGGCAATCGCAGCCGATCCGCTAGGCTGTTAGGGATCAGCCGCGATACCCTGCTTTATAGGATGCAAAAGTACGGCCTCACCTAAAAAGGGTTGAAGCCTTTTTGGGCTAAGATCTTGAGTCTTAAGCCGTTGAGCTTGATAAAGCCTTCGGCGTCTTTTTGATTGTAGGCGCCTTGGTCGTCTTCGAAGGTCGCGACGGCCGCGTCGAATAGGCTGTTCTCGGACCGTCGCCCGACGACGCTGACGTTGCCCTTGTAAAGCTTAAGCCTGACCGTGCCGTTGACCGTAGCCTGGGAGGCATCGATCAGAGTTTGCAGCGCCTTGCGCTCGGGGCTCCACCAATAGCCGTTGTAGATCAAGCTGGCGTAACGCGGCATCAACTCGTCCTTAAGATGCGCCACTTCGCGGTCTAAAGTGATGGACTCGATCGCCCGGTGCGCCTTGAGCAAGATAGTGCCGCCAGGAGTCTCGTAACAACCCCGCGATTTCATCCCTACATAGCGGTTCTCGACCAAATCCAGCCGCCCGATTCCATGGGCGCTGCCGAGTCGATTCAGCGCCTCGAGCAACCGAGCCGGGGTCTTGGGCTCCCCGTTGACGGCTACCGGATCGCCTCGTTTGAAAGCGATTTCAACGTATTCAGGGACATCGGGAGCTTGCTCAGGCGCGACAGTCCAACGCCACATCGCCTCCTCCGGCTCCGCCCAAGGATCTTCTAGTCTCCCTCCTTCGTAGGAAATGTGCAGCAAGTTGGCGTCCATCGAATAAGGGGAGCCCTGCCCTGGCTTTTTATCAATGGGAATGCCATGGGTTTGGGCGTAAGCTAAAAGCTTCTCGCGGGAATTTAGATCCCACTCGCGCCACGGCGCAATAATCCTGATTCCGGGTTCTAAGGCATACGCCCCCAGCTCGAAACGGACTTGGTCATTCCCTTTGCCGGTTGCCCCGTGGGCGATGGCATCGGCGCCCACCTCACGCGCGATCTCGACCAGGCGCTTGGCAATCAAGGGCCTAGCGATCGAAGTGCCAAGCAGATACTCGCCCTCATACACCGCATTGGCGCGAAACATGGGAAAAACAAAATCGCGCGCAAATTCCTCTTTAAGGTCTTCGATGTAAACCTGCCGCACCCCTAGAGCCAAAGCCTTGGCGCGCGCAGACTCCAATTCTTCGCCTTGACCGATATCGGCGGTAAAGGTGACGACCTCGCAGCCGTAGGTCTCCTGCAGCCACTTGAGGATTACCGAAGTGTCCAGCCCACCCGAATAGGCAAGTACGACTTTATTGATTTTCTCTGCCATAGCTTTTTGGGTCTTCTAAAAAGGAAAATGGCCACCTTCAAGGTGGCCATTGTTTTAGGAGTTAGCTCAAACGCTCGCGGATCCGCAAATAGGCGTTTTTCAGCTCTTCGCCGATCACTTTGGCCGATTCAGCGAGTTCTTCGGCCACTTCTTTGCCGCCTTCCAAGGCTTCCTCGGCTTTGCTTTTAAAGCTTTCCCACTGCTTTTCAGCTTTTTCCCACTCTTGCTGCACCTCGAGTTTGGCCAGGTGCATTTTCAACCGCAGCTCGTCCCGTTCTTGCTTTAAGCCTTCGAGCAGGCGGTTGATATCGTCTTTTAAAGCCATTTTCGTTTCCTCTTAGGGTACCAAGCGCATGTAGGATAGGCCAAATCTCAAAGATCGTCTAGGTCAAAAACATCGCCGATTTGTTCGCGTAGGCGCTTGAGCTCAAGATATCGCTCCACCCGCCGACGGGCAGCGAGTTTGTCTTGATCTTTGCGCCAAGCAGAAAACAACTCGTCCACTTCTTTTTCAACCCCGTCTTCACTGACAAAATCTTGATTGTCTTGAAACCCATGTTCCAGATCGACCATACGCATCCTCTCACCAAGATCGTCAATGGATTTCCCCCGCACCCCGTCTCGGGAATGCGGGCAGTGCATTAGACAGATGCAAGCGCTAAGTTTCACCGATTTTGGGGCTAGGAAGACGCTTGGTTTAAACTTAATTTTCATATTATCATTGTCTTAAATGCGAACAATCAAGTATCTGCTATTTACCGCGATCGTTTGCCTTGGGCTTTTGGCGCGTACTGCCAACCTACAACCCGCGAGGTCGGTCATGGCGTTGACGCTTGTTTCCTCCGCGTTCCCCAACTACGGAAAAATTCCGCAAAAATATACTTGCGACGGCGAGGATGTTTCGCCGCCTCTGTCTTGGTCTGGGCTCCCAGAAGGCACGAAAAGCCTGGCTTTGATCGTAGATGACCCAGACGCTCCTGACCCCAAAGCCCCCAAGATGACCTGGGTGCACTGGGTGCTCTATAATCTCCCCCCCGATGCGGACGGGCTGTCCGAAGGCGTCGTCCACCTCCCCCCAGGAACCCGAGAAGGTTTAAACGACTGGAAGCGGACCGGTTACGGCGGTCCTTGTCCTCCGATCGGCGAGCATCGTTATTTTTTCAAGCTCTACGCGTTGGATACGGTGCTGCCGGACCTAGGCTACCCGACCAAGCGGCGGCTGGAGCAGGCAATGTCCGGGCACATCTTGGAAGAAACCGCGCTGGTCGGGACTTACGCGCGCCGCCGCTAGTTTTAACGCCTTGAATGGAATGCTAAAACCAATCGCCTCCAAAGGAAGGCAGGCATCGCTTTTGGCCTACGCCTTGTTCGCCGGCACCTGCTTTGCGGTGCTCCTCCCAGAGGTCAAGATCGCCTGGCTTTTGTACGCCAATCTGCCTCTCCTGTGCGTTTGGCCTTATGTGTGCAGGTTTTGGCACGCCCATCTACCCCAAGTGCTGCCCCAATCCGATGCCGGCTGGCCGGCGCTGCTTTGGGCCTACGCCGCGTTCCTAGGTGCCTGTCTTCTGGTTTTTATCCCCGGCAAAAAACTCTGGACCTTGTATGCCAGCCTGATGGTGCCGTGGTCGTGGCGCCATCTGCCGGAGCTTTGGGAGCTCGCCAAAGCGAGCCGGCTGTATCGGCTGATCCTACTGTATCTGGGCTATCTTTTGGCCAGCATGTTCTGGTCGCCGTACATCGAGGCGAAAGCGGTCCTTGCGACCGTCGCCTGCGCGGTTACGATCGCGCATTTCGTCCTGCTCACCGCAGGGCTCAGAGCCCGCCAGCAGGAGATCTTCGACCGTCAGCTCAAGAGGCTGTGCTTTCTGGCCGCAGCTTCGGCGGGCGTGGTCATTGCCGTCTGGTACAGCCAGCATCCTTTCCCGGAATCGCGCATGGAGGGTTTCGGCTACCTGGACAACCCCATCCAGGGGGCCGCTGTCTTTGGCGTCTTCGCCCTGGTCGCCTGGGATCGGATACTGCGTTTTGCGCCTTGCGCCGAGCGCTTAACCTATGGTTTGGTGGTTCTGACGATCTTGGCTTACGCGAGTCTGAGTTGGACCAGAAGCGTGCTTTTAGCCCTAGCCGCAGGGATCGCAATTCTTACCCTGCCGCGCCTCGACCGAAGAACGCTTTGGTCCTTGGGGATGTTAAGCTTGGCTGGGTTGGTTCTGCTCAGCCTAACCCCAGAACTCGCTGTCAAACTGATGCGCCCTGAACCTTATCGCCCCTACATCTGGCTGGATGCGATGACGCAAGCGCTCCGCCACCCGTGGTTTGGCCAAGGGTACTTTTCCGATCCGAGCGGCGTGACGAGGTTAGCCGACGGCAGTTTGTACCGCTACGCTCACTCTCACAGTCTCCTTCTTGAGAACTTTAGGATAGGCGGAATCGTCGGCTTAGGGTTAGCGATTTGGCTTTCGGTTTACAGCTTATACCACGCTTTCCGAGGAGGTCTTACGGCAGGAAAGTTATTACCGCTTGCCCTTTTAGTCTACGGCTTGCTCTGCATCACGCCAAACGGCTGGCTGCTTTTGCCCGGGATCCGAGTCAAGGAAGTGTGGCTCATATTTTGGCTTCCCTTAGGCCTCGCGGTGAGCGAGGAGTTACGGCAAAGTCAGACCCCCGCCCACATCACCAAAGTATCGCGCAGCGCTGGATAGCGATCCTGGCGTTTAAAAGCAATCCGTTTCTCTAGCTTACGCTTACGATACAAACCCTTCCAAAACGGGGGGCAAACCACCGGATTCAAGCTCGTAAAATGAAATGCCCGTGGCGCAAAACCCGCTCGCATTAACACCTTGGCCAAGGTATAAGGAGTAAACCAATAACGGTGGTCGGTATTGATGCGTTCCTCCCCTTTGAGCGCGTGGCGAAAGTTTTTCCAGGAAAACGCATTGGGCACGGTAACCAACAGACTGCCGATACAGGAGCCGTAGCGCTTGCGGATGCCGGTAAGGAACGCGACCGGATCGTCGAGATGCTCGATCACCTCGCCGAGCAACAAAACGTCCCACTGCCTATTCTGCAACGCCGGCACGTCTTCCGCAGCCAAGTCGGCGCAATAGACTTCGTTCAATCCCAAGGTTTGGGCGAGATATTCAATCCCCTCCGCGTCGATGTCCACCCCCGCGCAAAGGGAGGCGACTTCGACCAGCTTTTGGTGCAACCAAGTACTTTTGGCTAGGCGCGCGGCGGCATTTTCCGGACCATGATCCACGCATCCGACATGGATCACCGAGCGCCTGGCCAACACCTGCTTGAGATAAGCGGTCCGCCCCAGCCACCAGGGCGGCAGCGGCTCCTGCTCCTCCAAAAAAGGAATCTTGAGGCTATCGGAAAACGCTTGACCGCGAAGATAAGGCAAAATTTCTGCCGGAAAGCGCATTTAATCTCCTAAATTACCCAGCAAAATGGCCTCATAGGCGTCGATGGCGCGCTTCTCATCAAAAGCAGCGGCCCGCTCCCGAAGCTTTTGCGGGTCAGGGGGATGATCGAGCGTCTCCTTCATCGCTTGGGCCAAGGCGCCGGCATTCCCTACCGGAACCAGCCGACCGTAACGCCCGCCTTCCAAGATTTCCGCAGGGCCGCTAGGGCAGTCGGTGCTGACGACCGGCGTGCCACAGGCTAAAGCCTCGATGAGCACGGTCGGCAAGCCTTCCCAAAGCGAGGAGAGGACCAAAAGAGAAGCTCTGGCCATATAAGGCAGTGGGTTGGGTCTAAACCCCAAAAACGCAACATCCTGCGCGATTCCCAGACTTTGGATCAAATCTTTTAGCCGAGCAACTTGGTTGGCATTGCCGCTGCCCAGGATCGCGAGCCGGGCCGGACGTTCTTGACGCAGCCTGGCAAAGGCACAAAGCAGGGTGGGATAATCCTTCTGCCGCGCCAATCTTCCGACGGCCACTACGACGGGGACGCTTTTCTCCTGAAACCACGGATGATCGACAGGTTCGTTCACGCCCCGAGAAAACTCGGCTCCGACGACCGGGTTGTAGATCACTTTCACCCGCTCGCTCGGGAGACCCAGGGTATGCACCAAATCGTCGGCGACCCCGCGGGAGACCGCGATGATCTCATCTGCCTGGAGATAGGCGCGGCGCATCGCCGGCACGAGCAATTGGGCCCGGCGCTGGAGTTTAGGCACACCGACCGAAAAGTGGCTGTGCTCGCTGATCACCACGCACACGGGAACTTTAGCCAGCCGCCTGGCAAGAACCGCCTCGATGTTGAGGAACGGGGTCGCCGCGAACAAGACCGTAGGGCGGCGGCTGGCTAGATATTTAGCCAAAGCCGGCAACCAAGGCAAGGTTTTGGAGCGATAGCGGCGGCCGAAAAATATCCGCGGCGCAAGCCACGCCATCGCCGGATCAGCCCGCAGGACTGCCCGCCGAGAAGCTAGACCGCTTGACGGTTCGAGGACGTGAAGATGCAGTCTGCCCCCGAGCAGAAAGGCTAGCTCCCCTTCGGGCTCGCACACCACAAGATCGACCGCATATCCCCGCTCGGCAAGCGCTCGGGCGATCTTCAGCACGACGCGCTGAACCCCCCCACCGCTCAGATTGGGAAGATAAAAAGCAACTAGGGCGCTCATCGAACCATCAGGCGCTTGATGCTTTGTACGACTTTGGGAAGCTCATCGGGTATCTCCAAATCACGAGAAGAATAAGGAAATCTTCCTTGCCCCAAGGGCACCGCCCATCCGCGTTCAAACAGCAGGCGATGCAAAGCAGAAAAATCGCGTCCACCGAACCACACCCGTAGAACTCGATCCAAACCTAAAGTTGTGCGCTGGAGCGGCAGCGGAAAAATCGCCAAAGGTTTATTAAGACGCATTACCTCCACCATCATGGAAACGCTGTCGGCGGTGACGATACAGCCTTCGGCCAAGCCCAAAAGGGCAAGATACGGGTTGTCTTCCGGCTCGTCTAGTCCATAGCGGTAGAGCCGGGCGTTTTCTGGCATGGACGCTGCCAAGGCTTGCACCACCTCCGCGGGAGTGCGGCGACTGGTGGAAAAATAAAGCGTCCCTTGACCGCACACCGCCTGCGCCTGTTCGACCAGCCTACGCGCCACCTCAGCGTCCATGCGGTAAGGCTTGGTCGCTCCGCCGACCAACACCGCGATCAGCGGCCTTGGCAACGCCAGAAAGCGCTCGCGCCAAGCTAAGACTGCTTGAGCGACGGCGCTTTCATCAACCCGCAGTAAAGGCAGGGTAAGTTTGAGCACATTGGGACGCTCGGGCAGCACATATTGCGCCGGAGCCACGACCAAATCAAATTGGGAAAAATACCCCTTAGGCCGTCCCAGCAATACGATTTTCGTGTGGCTACCGGATTGCTGCTTGATCCACAAGGCAGCCATCGCCGGCCGCCGGCCGATGGTGATCAATAAATCCGGCCAGGGGGGAGTCAAGGGATCCGACAGAGCGCGATCGAGATGCTCCAAAGACGGTTTGAATTTAGGTTTGCCCAGCCGGTAAGGGGCCTGAAACACCAAGCGCTTGGTTTCCACCGGCCAGCCGAGCGCTGTGGTCACGGCCAAAGCCTGGGCGTTGTCGCCCGCTTTGTCGCCGATGACCATCCAGACACGAGGTAAATTTTGCATCTCGATCAAAAACGCTTTATTAAAGTTGCCTTAATGTTACAATTTGTAGGATAAAAACCAAAGAGGTGCCCAAGATGAACGTAAAATCGCTCATGCGCCGCGCCATCATCAAAACCGGAAAGTTCCTAACCCGCCTGGTGGATAAATTTTTGGCCAGCCAGTCTCTGATCGGCGACCCGCCGGTGTTTGATCCCGCCCAATTCGATTGGGTCAAAACCTTAGAACAAAACTATTCCGTCATCCGCCGGGAAGCCGAGCAACTGCTCAAGGAACGCGAACTGATCCCGGCGTTTCACGAAATTTCGCCCGATCAGACCCGGATCTCGCAGGGCGATCACTGGAAGACTTTTTTCTTGTACGGTTTCAATCGCCGGATTGAGACCAATTGCCAACGCTGCCCAGAGACCGCCAAAGTGTTGGAACAGATTCCGGGGATGATGACTGCCTGGTTTTCCTTCATCGACCCGGGTTGCCGCATCCCCCCCCATCGGGGGCCGACCAAGAGCTTTATCGTCTGCCACTTGGGCCTCATCGTCCCTAAAGAGCGCGAGAAGTGTTTTCTGCGCGTGGCCGAGCAAAAACTCTTGTGGGAAGAAGGCAAGTGCTTTATTTTCGACGACACCTACGAGCACGAGGTGCAAAACGACACCGAAGAACACCGAGTGGTGCTGTTGCTCCACGTGGAGCGCCCGCTTACCTGGCCCGGGAAAATCGTCAGCCGGCTGTGGCTGGCTTTAATCAAAGCTTCCCCTTACGTGCAAGACGGCATCAAAAACATGAAACACTGGGAAGACCGTTACGCCGCCGCCCTCAGGCGAATGGAGCAGCGACCCGTCCATGGCGGCTAATCCTAAACCGAACCCGCAGCGCCTTCCGGCGCTGCCGTTTTTTCCCGACTTTTTCCTGGTCGGCGCCCCACGCTGCGGGACCACGGCGATGAGCCATTACCTGGGCCACCATCCCAACATCTGCTTTTCCCGGCCCAAAGAACCGCATTTCTTCAGCCTGCTGCGCAAACAGTACCCTGAACTCGACGAACAATATTATCTCCGCCACTGCTTTGCGCATTATGATCCCGACCGCCACTGGCGCATCGGTGAGGGTTCGGTCTCGTACCTTTACGACCCCGAAGCCATCGCCCAGATCTTGGATTTGAACCCCAACGCGCGCTTTTTGGTCATGGTGCGCAATCCGGTAGATTTGGTTTATTCCTACCACGCCCGCTTGGTGGCGCTCTTGGAAGAGGATCAAGAGGACTTTGCCGTTGCCTGGCGCTTACAGGAAGCACGCCGGCGCGGCCAACACATCCCTAAGCTCTGCCGTGATCCCATGCTCCTGCAATACGCCGAGATCGGCCGCTTAGGAAAACATCTGGCGCGCTTATTTCAGCAGGCCGGGCACGAGCGCTGCTTGGTCTTGGTGTTTGACGACTTCATCGCCGACCCCTTGGCCAGTTACTTAAAAACCCTTGAATTCCTAAAAGTACCCTACGACGGCAGGACGAATTTCCCGCGTAAAGAAGGCAATAAATATCCGCGATTTAAATGGCTGCAGCGCTGGCTGACGCGTCCACCCAAGCGGGTAGAAAACTTTCTCGCTACCTTGGAGCACCAGCGCGCGCGCAAGCGCTCACGCCATCACCCACTCAAACGCTTGCGCAAGTTCTTGCTCAAGCACAACGTCGTCTACCGCCCTCGTCCCCCTCTACCCCCAGCTTTGCGGGAGGAACTGTTGGCGACCTTCCGGGAGGATATAGAACGCCTCGCAAGCTTGTTAAAGCGCGACCTGAGCCCTTGGCTAAAGCGTTAAAGCGCCCACCCGCACCGCTTCAAATCCACTAGGAAAGTTCCAGAGGCGCGAGCACCTCTTCTACGCTCTGCGCACGCTCAACGAGCTCCAGAGCATCCGGACGCAGGTACCCCAAATCGATGTGCTCGCGCACAAGCTCAAACGTTACCAGGCCATGGTCTAAGCATTCGCGCAAATAGGCAAAAAACAAGGCCTCCTGGCGTCGGTCGGGATGGCGCAGATAGCGGGGCAAGCCCGCATAGGGGCCAAACAGCTTGCGGCGCGCTTTCATCAGCCAACCGAACGGCGGAAACGGCGGGAAATTTTCCACCGGCAGATAATCCATTTTCAGCCCCGTCTTCCAAGGCTGGGTCACGCGGCGGGTATTGTGGAGCAGGCGGGTCTTGGGGGTCAAACGGTCAAAATCGTTCCACACCTCTTCCAAAATCCCGATGGTTTTAGGGTCCTCGTATTCCAAACCGAGCCAGCGGCGGTAGTCGCGCGCGCCGGAGAACAACTCGGCAAACTGCGCCTCCGCCTGCCAATGGCGCAGCTTAGCGCAATCGAGCAGCATCACCGAACTGGCATAACGGCCGCGCACCGCCCGCTTTACCCCGGCGTGGGTGCGGCAGAGGATCGCCTTGCCTTCCATATCGCGCGTCAACAGCTCCATGACATCGCCGACCGCGAACACGTCCGGGTCGACCACCAGCGCCCGGCCCTGGTAACCCATTCGCTCGGGCGGGGCAAAGCGCAGCGGGGTAAACGACTGAAGGTCCTCGTTGAGCCACGGTTGCCACGTCCCACCGCGCAGATACAGCTTGCCCTGATAGCGCTCGAACCAGGCAAAATCGCGCTTATCTAGGATCTCGACCGCAAACGCCTCCGGTGCTTGCGAGCGGCGCTTGAAAGAATACGCCGCAACTACCGCCCCCAGATATTGTTTGGCATTGGTATGGACAAAAACCCGTAAAGCTGTCATCCTGCTCCCCCATAGGTGGTTGAAATCCCCCATTGCGCCACCGCTTGGATTGGAACGCTTGAATTTCTCATATAAGAATCAATCACTTAAAGTATGGCACTTAAAATGCTTAAAAATCTTCTGGGAAGAGAAGACTTCCTAAGCTTGGTTCATTCTAACTCACGAGAGGACGTGTCATGAAAAAGATCCTGCTTGCTTTGTTATTAGCGTTTTCCGCCACGACGCTGGCGGTGGCCGGCGTGGCCGAGGCCCCCAAAGCCGCACCGCAAAAGCCGATGGTCAAAAAGCACAAAGCTCGAGCTAAGAAACCGAAAAAGGCTCCCGTCAAGGCCGAAAAGGCCAAGGAAACCACTCCTTCGCCCGCTCCCGCGGGTCAACCCTCGCCGCAATACTGATAGCGCACCTCGCTGGGGGAGGCAGAAGCCTCCCCCAGCCATCTCCCGCGATGGCGCATCCACCCTGCCTGGGACTTGATGGATGTGTGGGATTGCCGGGTTTCTAGACCACCGCAGCGCTGCGGAACTTGCGCGCACGGCCGCCGCCATGGCGGCAACGCTGCGCCACCGGGGGCCGGACGATGTCGGGGTATGGACCGACCCCGCGGCCGGGGTAGCGCTCGCCCACCGGCGTCTGGCGATCCTGGATCGGTCGCCCGCCGGCCATCAACCCATGGAGTCTGCGTGCGGCCGCTATGTGCTGACCTACAACGGCGAAATCTACAACCACCCCGAACTGCGCGCTGAGCTGTCCGCCTTAGGACACGCGTTTCGCGGGCATTCCGATACCGAGGTACTGGTCGAGGCCTTGGCCGAATGGGGGGTCGAGGCGACCTTGCCCAAGCTCAACGGCATGTTCGCATTCGCCCTCTTCGACCGCGCCACCCGCACCCTGACGCTGGCCCGCGATCGCTTCGGAATCAAACCGCTGTTTTGGGCGCGCTTCGGCAAGCGGTTTTTGTTTGCTTCCGAACTTAAGGCGCTGCGTGCCCATCCGGGCTGGCAGCCTAAGATCGATCCGGAAAGCCTTGGCGCCTATGTGCGGTGGGGACACGTGCCGGCCCCCTACTCTATCTATCGCGGGGTATATAAGTTGTTGCCCGGCACGTGGTTGGCCTTGACTCCTAAAAGCGAGCCTAAGATTTCAAGTTACTTCGATCCTGCCCAAGCCGCCGCGGCCGCGCAAGCCAATCGGTTGGCCATGAGCGAGGCGGAGGCGATCGAGGAACTCGACGCCTTGCTCGGCGATGCCGTTGCCCGATGCATGGTCGCGGACGTGCCGGTGGGGGCGTTTTTCTCAGGCGGCATCGATTCGTCGTTGATCGCTGCGCTCATGCAGGCGCGAAGCAGCCAGCCGGTGCATACGTTCACGGTCGGTTTTCAGGAGAGGCACTACGACGAGGCCGCGCACGCGCGCAAAGTGGCAAACTACTTGGGCACCGTCCATGCCGAGGTGATGGTCACGCCCAAGGACGCCCTGGCGCTCGTCCCGAGGCTGCCGTACTGGTTCGACGAGCCTTTGCTCGTCCGCTCGCAGATTCCGGCCATGATGGTCTCGGCGCTGGCCCGTCGCGAAGTGATCGTAGCGCTGTGCGGTGACGGCGCCGACGAGTTGTTCGGCGGCTACCCCGGCTACTTCCTCGCGCGCGCGGTGCATCGGGCGACCGCCGGCTTGCCGCCACCCTTACGCCGGCTGGCGGCGGCCACCCTGGACGGTCTGATCGCCACCGCGGCCGCCCTGACCAGGATTCTGCCGGCGGCGCACCGACCTGGACTGCCAACCAATCAGGCCAGGCAGATCGCCGCCGTCGTACGCGCCGGCGGCGGCATCCCCGAACTCTATGCGCAACTGTATAGCGCCACGGCCGAGACGCTGCCGCTTGCAGGCAGGACCAGTGAGCATCCCCTACTTTGGCAAAAGGCAAAGCATCTAAACGCTATGGCCAATCCCATCGATCGCATGGGCTATTTCGCGCTGCTTGGCACCTTGGTGGACAGGACGCTCGCCAAAGTGGATCGGGCGAGCATGGCGCACGGCTTAGAAGTGCGGGTGCCGTTCTTAGATCACCGCATCGTCGAATACGCCTGGCGCCTGCCGGCAGCGCTTAAATACTCTGGTCAAACAGGCAGCAAACCCCTATTGCGCCGCCTGCTGTATCGCTACGTGCCGCCTGAACTGGTCGATCGCCTGAAGCGAGGGTTTTCCTGCCCGCTTCCTGGCTGGCTGCGCGGTCCCTTGCGAGAATGGGCGGAAGAGCTGCTCGATGAGCGGCAATTGCGGGAAGAAGGGCTGTTCGATCCCGCCGCCGTACGCGAGTGTTGGAACCGGCACCTTTTAGGCTCTGCCAATTATTGGCAACTGCTTTGGACCATCCTGATGTTCCGCCAATGGCAGCGCACTTGGGCCGCCGCGCCTGTACCCACCGCTGACACCTTAGCGACTCCCCTTAAAGTTCACCGCGCCTGATCGCCGGCCGCTTTAACGGAACACCCCCTGGCGGTAGAGGCGCCAAAGCATCCCCCAGCCGTAGACGAGCGGGTGGCGACGCACGCGTTCGGGAAGTTCGATCTTTCGGCCGCTGTGGCGTTCGAGCTTGAAGATAAGATAATCGACCCCGCCCTGAAAGGTAAAAGCGGCCTTGATCAGGCGCAGGAGAGACAGCAGTTTCCCCTGCAGGACCCGCACTCCCCAGGCCAACCTAGCCAAGATCCGGACCCACTGCGGAATCGTAAGACAAACGCGCCCGCCTTGGCTCTTAAGACACCATGGCAAGGCGCGCAGCAAAGGTAGGGTTACAGTCTGGTAAAACCCAGCCGCCCAGCGGACCAATTCTTTGGCCCGCGCCTCGGCGCGCTCGGTGCGAAGCTCGGAAGAATAACTAAGCCTCAAGCCCTGCCGCCACAGTTCCATGGGCTCAAAACACTCCGAGCACAAAGGCGCGGTGCGGCGTACAAAAGTGCGCATCGCCTTCAGCAAGCAGGTGACGATCCAGGCGGAAATTTCTGGATCGCGGCAGTAAAGCAGCCGGCAAGGCTGGGCAAACCTTCCCCACAGATAGGACTGAAACCAGGCCATTCCTGAGGCGAAATCCCGCCGCGATAGCACGGCGTATTTGGCGCGCAAAGCCTTGCCCCCGACTGCAGCCTCCAGATAAAACACATTCGGCGGCAGCAGGCGATTGGCTAAGGCTAGCCAGCTTTTGGGATAAACCTTGGTATAATCGTCTACTAGCACATACAAATCGACCAGACCATCGAAAGGATCGCCGCTGCGCACGCACGAACCGTATAAAAGCACCGCCGCCACCGCCTCGCCGTGGCGGGCGCGAATGGCCTGAACCAGCGCCGTTACCGGGTAGGGATAAGGCTGTCGAAGTTGCGCCTCCAAGCAATGCCTAAGACTTTCTGCCTCGCTCATCTGTCCGATCCTCATCTCACCTCGCCAAACGCCGCCGGCGCGCGCGAACTTTTCAACAAGCGCCTGCTCGGGTATCTGTCGTGGCAGCTCTACCGCCGCCGCGAACACCGGCCCGAAGTCCTTAAGGCGCTGACTCAGGACTTAAAGGCCCACAACCCGGACCATATCGCCATCACCGGCGATTTGACCCAGTTGGGGCTACGCTGCGAATACCGCCAGGCGGCAGACTGGCTGGCGCAGCTTGGACCCCCCGCCCAGGTCACCGTGGTTCCCGGCAATCACGACCGCTATGTCGCCGCCTCCTGGCAAGAGTCGCTTGGCCTGTGGGAGGATTATCTTAAAAGCGACGCGGGAAAGTGCCTGTTCCCCTTGCGGCGGGAGCGGGGTCCTGTCGTGTTGCTCGGGATAGACTCGGCCCCCCCCACCGCGCCGTTCTTAGCCACCGGCTCCGTGGGCCAGGAGCAGCTCAAACGCCTGGCCGAACGGCTCGAGCTTGAGCTGGGCCGCTGCCGGATCCTCTTGATCCACCATCCGCCGCATCCGGACGCGGTCAAGCCCAGAAAGCGCCTGACCGATCAGGCAGAGCTGGGAAAACTCCTCGCGCGCACCGGGTGCGGCCTCATCCTCCACGGCCACAGCCACCGGTGGCAGCTTCATTGGCTTAAAGGACCCAAAGCGCCGATCCCGGTGCTCGGGGCGCCTTCTGCCTCCGCGTGGGGGGTTCGGCGCGGCAGCAGAGCGCGCTATCATCTGTGCCGGATTACCCAAAGCGACGGAGGTTTCCAAATCGAGGTGGAGATCCGCGGCTTTTGCCAGAGGGTGCATCGCTTTCTCCCCGAAGGCCTTTTTAGGCTTGAGACCTTGGGTTAACGCGGCTTTGTCCGGATTCTCACGCCGGTAGCCAAGAGCAGGATAGCCACGGTGGGAGCAAGCGCAGTTAACAGAGCCGGGAGGTGTAACAGCAAGCCGGCGTTTCCAATCACTTGCACGGCCAAAAAATACAGCACCCCTAAAAGCAGCGCCAACATCACTTGCAAGCCGAATCCAAAAGCGCGGGGACGAAGCTCAATCCAGGGGATCAGCAGCGGAATCATCGCCGCCATGCTTACCGGCAATAGCGTCCGCTGCCAGAACAACAGCGCATAGCTTTCCGCCTGCTGCCCCCTAGCGCGCAGGTGCCGGGCGTATCCCCAAAGCTCGGACAAGGAGAGGGTTTCTGCCGGCAGCTCCAAGAGCTTAAGCTGCTCGGGGCCTAAAAAGGATAGCCACTTTTGCTGGGGTCGCAACTCGGTCTTGAGCCCGTCTTCGCGCCAGCGCTTTACGGTGACTTGGTGCAATAACCAACTTCCATCCGGCTGAATGTCGGCCCGCTCAGCGTGGATGAATTCAAGCAGGCGGCCGTCTTCGCCAAACTCAAGGACACGGATCCCAGAGGGCACGCGTCCGTGGATCAGAGCGGCAACGTTCATGAACCGCTTTAAATCCCGAGACCAAAAGCCGTGGGCGGTGCGCAGAGCATCTTCCCCGGCCAGCGCCTGTTGCCGATGCACCACGCCCCATTGATGGCTGCGCGGGGCGATAAACTGCGCGACCATCACCAACCCGAGCGCCAAACCCAAGGTCGCTTTCAGCAAAGCCAGCGCGATCTGAGCCGCCGACATTCCCGCCGCGCGCATGGCCAAAATCTCGCCTCTTCGCGCCAGCCCCGCCAGGGCGTACCCCCCACCGATCAGGATCCCGACCGGAGAAAACTCAAGCAGTTTGCTCGGAACGGTGGCAAAAACGTACCCAAACGCATCCAGGGTATGGTACTGGCCTTTGCCCACCTCGCTCAGCTCGTCCACCAAATCGAAAAAACAAAACAGCGCCACCAGTACCAAAAGCACCAGAAAATAGCCTTTGAGCAATTGGCTGCCGAGGTAGCGCTCCAGAATCATCCTGTCCTCCGGCGCTCCTTGAACCAAAAGACTACGAGCGGGAAATACCAAACTCCAATTAGCCCCAACAGCAGAACCTCCGGCCAAAACACCCCAGGCACCGCCCCCACCACGCCCTCCTTGACCCAGGTTTTGGCCAGGCCCGCCAAGTTGTAGTACACCGCAAACACGATAACCGCGAGAATCGTCTTGCCATAGCGTCCGGCCCGAGGCGCAGTGCGGCTTAAAGGCACCGCAAGCAACGCCAAAAGCAACGGACTCCCTGGACGCGAGAGCCGCCATTGCAGTTCGGCGATGTCCTTGGGATCTTGGGAACGCCAAAGCGCGGAAGTGGCAGCGGCTTTGCTTCGGTAACCCGGAGGCTCAACCGTGCCGTCTAAAACCAGCGTCAACTGCTTGAACTTAAGCGCCACATCCGAACTCCCCTTCAGGTCCAACTCGTACGCATAGCCGTCTTCGAACCCGAGCAGAAGGCGGCCGTCCTGCTCGGGGAGCTCGGATTGGACCATAGATCGGGCATAGATCACTTGCGTTTTGTGGTTTGCCCATTCCTGACTAAAAAACACCTCAAACAAGCGCTTTTCCAAGCGATCGATTTTCTCGGCAAAGACCACGTAATCTTCGCCGGCGTGGAAGCGGCGGGCCTCGAGTTTATTGACGTCGAATTGAGTTTTAGCGCGGTTTTCGATTGCATAGCTTTGGCGATAGGCCCACGGGCGAAACTCCAACGACAAGCCCGCCACCGCCGCCGCCACCGGAAGCGCCAGCCTAAACATCGTCCAGGCCACTCGGCCTTCGCCATAGCCGCAGGCGGAAAGCGCCACCATTTCAGAATCGCTGTGCAGCCGCCCAAGGCCCAGCACCACCCCAAGGTACAAAGCGATCGGCAGCAGCACCTCGAGTGCGATCACCACGCGAAAGCCGATGAGCTGCCAGACCACGTCCATAGGCAAAAGCCCGCCTACCGCATCGGCCAAGATCTTGGCGCTGCTGTAGCCGCCAAACAGCAACACAAACACCAAAGTCGTGGCGGCAAACGGCCGCAGGACCTCAGTAACCAAATACCGATCCAACAATAAGAAGCGAAATAAAGGCATTAAAACTCGGTTAGCCCGCCGCTATTGGCTTATAATCATTGTACCAACCTCCGCGGGGGGATTTATGATTTCTCCGGATCCAAACCTATGCACGAGTCATCCGCTAAGTTTCTAGCCACTTCCCCTTTCTACGGCGGCAACGCGAGTTTCCTAGAAGAGCTGTACGAGCGTTTTCTAGCCGATCCGGAAAGCGTTCCGAGCGACTGGCGCGAGCACTTCGAGAAGCTTAAAAACGCGCTGCCTGAGCACCCAGACATCCCCCACCGCGCGATCCGGCGTCGCTTCCAGGCGTTGGCCCGGTCTCCTTACACGCCGCCTTCTGCGATCGAAAAACAACGGGCGGTGGATCAGCTCATCGCCAACTATCGGTTTTTAGGCCACCGCATCGCCGACACGAACCCGCTGCCTATTACCCCCAAACCGTACCTGCTTGAACTGGATCCGGTCTATTACCAGCTCACCGAACAGGATCTGGACGCCGAATTCGACGCTTCCGCGCTGGCTAAAGGCGCGCGCATGAAGCTACGCGACATTCTGAGCAAGCTGAAGCGGACCTACTGCGGCCCAGTTGGCAGCGAGATCATGCACATTACCCAGCGGGAAGTCCGGCAGTGGCTGCTGGAACGTTTGGAAGCTTCGGAGGCGCATTTGGAGCTGAGCGCGGAACAGAAAAAACACACGCTCAAAGGCTTGATCGCCGCCGAGGGCATAGAGAAATACCTACACCGCCGCTATGTGGGGCAAAAGCGCTTTTCGCTGGAAGGTGGCGAAAGCCTGATTCCGCTCTTGGACGAACTGATCCAGCAAGCTGGCACCCAGGGGGTGCGCGAGGTGGTGATCGGGATGGCCCACCGCGGGCGGCTCAACGTCCTGGTCAACATCCTGGGCAAACAACCCAAAGCGCTGTTTGAGGAATTTGAAGGGCTCCGCTCCCCGCTGGAGGGAACGACAGGTGACGTCAAGTACCACCTGGGATTTTCCTCCGACGTCGACACCCCAGGCGGGCCGGTGCATTTGGCTTTGGCTTTTAATCCCTCGCACTTGGAGATCATCGACCCGGTCGTCGAGGGCTCGGTGCGGGCGCGCCAGGATCGCTACGGCGAGGGCGGCCCCCACCGGATCTTGCCGCTTCTGATCCACGGCGATGCCGCCTTCGCCGGCCAAGGCGTGGTGATGGAGACCCTGCAGCTGGCCCAGACCCGTGCCTTCCATACCGGCGGCACGATCCACGTGGTGGTCAACAACCAGATCGGCTTTACTACCAGCAATCCTTTGGACGCCCGCTCCACTACGTACGCCACCGACGTCGCCAAGATGGTGGAGGCGCCGGTGTTCCACGTCAACGGCGACGATCCCGAGGCGGTGTTGTTCGTTACCCGGCTTGCGCTGGACTTTCGTATGACCTTCAACCGCGACGTGGTCATCGACCTGGTCTGCTACCGCCGCCACGGCCACAACGAGGCCGACGAGCCGGCGGTCACCCAACCGGTGATGTACCGCCACATCCGCAGCCACCCGAGCGTAGCTCAGCTCTACGCGCAGAAGCTGGTGGAAGCCGGGATCATCGACGCCGATCTGCCCAAAGCGATGGAACAGGAATACGTCCAGGCCCTAGAGCAAGGCCATCCGGCGCTGCGCCCGATCGGGCAAAACGGACCCACCGCGAGGGCGCCTTGGCATCGGTATCTCAAAGGCCGCTGGGACTTGCCTTACGATTCCGGCTTTCCCCAGGATAAGCTCACCGAACTGGCCAGGCAGTGGCTTGCGGTCCCTGAAGGTTTTGAACTCCACCCGCGGGTGGCTAAAATCTGGGAAGACCGCCTAAAAATGACCCAAGGGGAGCTGCCGGTGGACTGGGGGTATGCGGAGAACCTGGCTTACGCCACCCTGCTGGCCGAAGGTGTCCCGGTCCGCCTGACCGGCCAAGATTCCGGGCGCGGTACCTTCTTTCACCGCCACGGGATCGTGTACCACTACCGCACCGGCGAGCCGTTCGTCCCCTTGGCGCAAGTCGCCAAGCGCTACCAAAGCCGCTTTTACCTGTACGACTCGCTGCTGTCGGAAGAAGGCGTGCTCGGCTTCGAATACGGCTATTCGAGCGCCGAACCCGAAGCCCTGGTGATCTGGGAGGCGCAGTTTGGAGATTTTGTCAACGTCGCCCAAGTCGTGATCGATCAATTTATCAGCTCGGGAGAAGCCAAGTGGGGAAGATTGTCTGGCTTGGTCTTGTTCCTTCCCCACGGCTACGAAGGCCAGGGGCCGGAACACTCCTCCGCGCGCCTAGAGCGCTTCCTCCAGCTGTGCGCCGAAGACAACCTACAGGTGTGCGTGCCCACCACCCCGGCGCAGATCTTCCACCTGCTCCGCCGGCAGGTGCGGCGCCCTTACCGCAAGCCTTTGATCACTTTGACCCCCAAGAGCCTGCTGCGCCATCGTTTGGCGGTCTCGACCTTGGAAGAGCTCAGCCAAGGCCGATACGAACTGGTGATCGATGAAATCGATCCCATCGATCCCAAGAAGGTGCGGCGGGCGATCCTATGCGCCGGCAAAATCTACTACGAACTGTTAGAAAGCCGTCGCCAGGAAGGCATCGACGACATCGCCCTCTTGCGCCTAGAGCAGCTTTATCCGTTTCCACTCCAGGCGCTTCAAACCGCCTTAGCGCGCTATCCCACCCTGAAGGAGCTGATCTGGTGCCAAGAAGAACCGCAAAACCAGGGCGCCTGGTATCTGATCCGCCACCATTTGGAAACGGCGGCAGGAAAGCTCCTTCTAGGCTACGTCGGTCGCCCGCCGGCGGCCGCCCCGGCCGAAGGCACGTTCCTGATGCACGTAGAGCGCCAACGCGCTATCATTGACGCCGCTCTGCATCCCGAAGTCGCCCTAAGAGCTACAGGATAAGCCATGGAAATCCGCGTCCCACCGTTGCCCGAATCCGTCGCCGACGCCACCGTCGCCGCCTGGCACAAGCGCCCGGGCGAGGCGGTCAAGAAGGACGAAAAGCTCGTGGATCTGGAAACCGACAAGGTCGTGCTGGAAGTCCCGGCCCCGCTCGACGGAGTCCTGGAAGCCATCCATCACCCCCAAGGCGACACCGTCAAGAGCGGCGAACTGTTGGCGACGATCCAGCCCGAGGCGCCAAGCGCCCCCCCACCTTCTCCTGAAGAAGAAGGCCAAGAGCCGGCGTTAAGCCCCTCGGTGCGCCGCCTGATCGCCGAACACGGTCTGGACCCGAGCCGTATTCCAGGCACCGGCAAAGGCGGGCGGATCACCAAAGAGGACGTGTTCCGCTTTCTCGAACGCCAACCGGCCGCCGCAACCAAACCGCCCGAAGCCATCGCCCCGCCTCGCGGGGCCCGCGAGGAGCTTAGGGTGCCCATGACCCGCATCCGGGCGAAAATCGCCCAGCGTTTGCTCGAGGTCCAGCGCCATACCGCGATGCTCACCACCTTCAACGAGGTGGACTTAGAGCAGGTCACCGCCCTGCGCCGCCGCCACGCCGAGGCGTTCGAGAAAAAACACAAGGTGAAACTGGGCCTGATGAGCTTCTTCGTCAAAGCCTCCATCGCGGCGTTGAAAGCCTATCCGGTGGTCAACGCGAGCATCGACGGCGAGGACGTCGTTTACCACGGCTATTACGATATCGGGATCGCCGTGGCCACCGAGCGGGGGCTGGTCGTCCCCGTTCTGCGCGACGCGGATAAATTGGACTTTGCCGAGATCGAACGGCAAATCCAAGACTTTGCCTCCCGCGCGCGGGAGGGAAAATTGCGCCTAGAGGAGCTGCAAGGCGGTACTTTTACTATCACCAACGGCGGCGTGTTCGGCTCGCTGCTCTCCACCCCTTTGCTCAACCCGCCGCAAAGCGCCATCCTCGGGATGCACGCGATCCAACCCAGGCCGGTGGTGGTAGGCGATCAGATCGTCGTCCGACCGATGATGTATTTGGCCTTGACTTACGACCACCGCCTCATCGACGGCCGCGAGGCCGTCTTGTTCCTGCGCACCATCAAAGAAGTCCTAGAAGCCCCGGAAAGGTTGTTCTTGGGTTTCTGAAGCCAGAAAATTCCGTTTGCCTTGGAGGGTGAACGGCGCCACAATAGCCTTGTGCCCCCTATCCGGCAGCGTATGGCCGAAGCCCCCCCAAAACCCGAACCGCCTGCTGCGACAGAGCTTCTGGCCCTGATCCGCAGCGTCGCGGACGAACTCAAGCTCCCCCCGCAGCGGCTGCGCGCGCTTTGCCTCGACACCTCGTTCGACCGCGAGCTTGGGCTAGATAGCCTAAGCCGCATGGAGCTCTTCGCGCGGATTGAAAAGCACTTCGGCGTCCGCCTGCCCGAGCGCCTCTTGGCCGAGGCCGAGACCCCGCGCGACCTGCTGCGGGCGATCCTGGCCTGCGCTTCAGGCAAAGCCCGAGCGCAGGTCAAAGAACTGGTCGTACCATTTGCCGAAGCCGCCGCGCAACCGGCGCCGGAAACCGCCCAGACCCTGATCGAGGTGCTCGCCTGGCACGTAAAGCAGCACCCCGATCGCACTCATATTCTGCTGCTCCAAGACGATCTTCCCGCCGAACCCATAAGCTACGGCGAACTCGCCGCGCAAGCCAAACGCTTTGCCCGTGGGCTGCAGGATCTTGGGGTAGAGCCGGGAGATACCGTCGCCCTGATGCTCCCCACCGGCAAGGAGTATTTCTTCGCCTTCTTCGGCCTACTATTGGCAGGCGCCATTCCGGTGCCAATCTACCCCCCTGCCAGGTTGAGCCAGCTCGAGGATCATCTGCTGCGGCATAGCAAGATCCTCAACAACTGCCAGGCGAAACTCTTGGTGACGGTTCCCGAGGCCAAACCCGTCGCCCGCCTGCTCAAAGCGCAAGTTCCTAGCCTGACCCAAGTGATCACGCCGGAAAAATTAACCCGCGCGTCGGGCGATCCCGACCCGATCCCTAGAAGCTCCCAAGACATCGCCTTGCTCCAGTACACCTCAGGCAGCACCGGAATGCCCAAGGGGGTTATCCTCACTCACTTCAACCTATTGAGTAACATCCGCGCGATGGGCAAGGCGGTGCAGGCCGATTCCCGCGACGTGTTCGTGAGCTGGCTGCCGCTGTATCACGACATGGGACTGATCGGCGCCTGGCTGGGGAGCCTGTACTACGGCGCCCGCCTCGCGGTGATGTCGCCGCTCGCTTTCTTGGCCCAGCCGCTGCGCTGGCTTTTGGCCATCCAGCGCCACCGCGCCACCCTCACCGCCGCCCCCAACTTCGCCTACGAACTGTGCCTCAAGCGCCTGGCCGAGGAAGAGCTCAAAGGGCTGGATCTGAGCTCCTTACGGGCGATGTTCAACGGCGCCGAACCGGTCAGCCCGGCGACGCTGGAGCGCTTCGCCGCCCGCTTTGCGCCTTATGGCCTAAAGCCTGAGGCGCTGATGCCGGTCTACGGCTTGGCGGAAAATTCGGTCGGCCTGACCTTCCCCCCCTTAGGCCGGCCGCCCCGCGTCGATCGCATCGACCGCGAGGTCTTCTGCCGCACCGGCAAGGCCATCCCTGCCCACGCTTTGACCTGCGCCTTGCGCTTTGTTTCCTGCGGCCGGCCGCTGCCGGGGCACGAGGTGCGGATCGTCGACGAACAGGGCCGCGAGCTGCCGGAACGGGTGGAGGGACGGCTAGAGTTCCGCGGCCCCTCCAGCACTCAAGGCTACTACCGCAATCCTCAGGCGACCGCCGCGCTCTTCGACGGCGACTGGCTTATTTCCGGAGACCGCGCTTATCTCGCCGACGGCGAGGTGTATCTGACCGGGCGCGAGAAGGACATCGTCATCCACGCCGGGCGCAACCTTTATCCGCAGGAGATCGAAGAAGCGGTCGGCCGCATTGCGGGGATCCGCGCCGGCTGCGTGGCGGCCTTTGGCAGCCCGGATCCGCAAACCGGCACCGAACGCCTGATCGTCGTGGCCGAAACCCGGGAAACCGACCCCAAAGCCAGGGAAAAGCTGATCCAAGCGATCCAACAGCAGGTGTTTTCCCTGACCGGTTCTGCCCCAGACGAGGTCAGGCTCGCCCCGCCGGGTACGGTGCTTAAAACCTCCAGCGGCAAAATCCGCCGCAGCGCTTGCAAGGAATTTTACGAACGGGGACTGCTCGGCCGCCCGCTGCCGCTCTGGCGACAGGCGCTGCACCTCTTGGCCGCCGCGGTTCGCCCCCAGCTACGGCGCCGGCTTAGGCAAATCCAAGCTTTGAGCTTTGCCGCCTGGGCGTGGAGCATGGCGGGAGCGATCGGCGCGCTCGGCTGGCTGGGGGTTTTGGTTTTGCCTACGCTCGAGCGGCGCTGGCGCTTTGCAAGCTGGGCTGCCCGCTTCCTCGCCCGGGTCACCGGGATTTCCCTGCGCGCCGAGGGCCTGGATCACCTGCCTGCGGCCGAGCGCCCCTGCATCTACGTCAGCAACCACGCCAGCTACCTGGACGGCGCCGCGGTGCTCGCGCTCATCCCGCGCCGCTTCGGTTTCGTCGCCAAACGCGAGTTTACTTCCCAGTTCATCGCCGGAACCTTTCTCAAACGGATCGGCTGCGAGTTCGTCGAGCGCTCATCAGAGCATAGCGTCCAGGACGCCAAGCGCCTCATGCAGGCCGCCAAACGCGGCCGCTCCCTCTGGTTCTTCCCCGAAGGCACTTTCACCCGCCGGCCGGGCCTGTTGCCGTTCCGCCTAGGCGCATTCATGACCGCCGCCGAAGCGGGCCTGCCGGTGGTGCCGGTGACGATCCGCGGCACCCGCCAGATCTTACGGGCCGATTCTTGGTTCCCCCGACCGGGGGCGATCTCGCTCATCGTCTCGCCCCCCATTTTCCCGCAAGCGGTCGCGCGCGAGCTGGAAAACCCTTCCAGTTTCCAGATCGCCGTGAGATTGCGCGAGCTTGCCCGGCAAGCGATCCTTTCCCGCTTGGGCGAGCCGGACCTGGCCGAGGAGCCTTCGCCTTTATTGAGGACTTGAGGCGATTGTGCTAGCTTGTCGGCCAGACGAACTACAACCCGAGGAAGAGCGATGTTTCCCCTGCGCGACGAAAATCCCACTTTGCGCACCCCGTTGGCGACGATTGCCCTCATCGCCCTCAACGCTTTGGTCTGGGCGATGCTCCAAGGTTTGGGTTCCCCTTTGCCGCTGCTTCAGTCCTTGTGCGATTGGGCGATGATCCCGGGCGAGCTTTTGGGGTATCTGCGGGAGGGCGACCGCATTCCCCTTGGCCCTACGGTCGAGTGCGTGCTGGAGGATCGCGTTCCTTGGCTGACGCCCTTTGCCTCCATGTTCATGCACGGCAGCTGGCTGCATATCCTCACTAACCTGTGGTTCCTGTGGATTTTTGGCGATAACGTCGAGGACGCCATGGGGCCTTTGCGGTTTTTAGGCTTTTACCTGCTCTGCGGGCTGGCGGCGGCCGCGGCCCAGGTCCTAAGCGATCCGGCAAGCTCCGTGCCGATGGTGGGGGCCTCGGGGGCGATCGGCGGGGTGATGGGGGCTTATGCGCGCCTGTATCCCCACGCGCGGGTGGAGAACCTGGTGCCGCTTGGGTTTTATCTGACCGTCGTCGCGGTGCCGGCGTACTTCATGCTGGGCTATTGGTTCCTGCTGCAAATCTTAGAAGGCTTGATCGCCCCGGCCGGCCAAGGCGGGGTCGCGTTCTGGGCGCACGCCGGGGGATTTCTGGCCGGGGTGCTCCTCGTGCGCCCCTTTCACCGCCCCGATTTTCTCGCCGAGCGCCTGAACCAAACCCCAAGGGTCCGCAGCCGCTACCGCTTTTAGTCAGAAAATTTTACATTTTGCCGCCCAAAGCCGCGCAAGCGCTTAAACAGTAAATTTAAGTGTTTGATAATAAAAGAAAAACAAATATTGGCACGAAATTGGCTTAAATAAAGTCAAGGTTCACTCAAATAGAAAAAGGAGATCGCTATGTTCAAACCCTCGTTTCCTAAAATCCTTATCGCCGCCCTGGGCCTGGGGGCAAGCCAGGCGTACGCTGCGCCGCTGATCAATCTGCTGATCGACGATTTTTCAACTTTTCAAGAAGAAATCGTCAAGAAAAAAAGCTCGGTCTCAGGACCGGTAACCTGCACAAGCTTTAGCCCCTCAAGCTCATCAAGCTCATGCAACATCACTCATACCCCAGGCCCGGGCATTCAAGCCAGTGGAGGCGGCATTTTGGGGGGCTACCGCGACCTTTACGTCAGCACGGGGTCGCTTTCAGGACTTGGGACCAGAGGCACAAGCGCCACGAGCACAGGCAGCGTTCTCGAGATCAGCAACGATACCGGGGTCGCAGGCACCGTGATCGTGGTCTGGGACGGCGCTCATGCGGTAACGGCGGATCCCTCAAACCCGGCCAATATTGCTACGGCTGGACTCGGAGGCATCGATTTTACCTTAAGCCCAGGGAGCTACGGCGTCTTGCTGGAGGTCTTTAGCATCGATCTGAACGTGACCGCGGCGCTGACTTTATGGGATACGGCCGGACAGGCGGCCACGGCAAGCCACACCTTTAGCTCAGTGTCAAGCTACGTTTTCCCCTTTGCCGGTCCCGACAGTTTTTTAGCTGACAATCCGTTGCTTAATCTGGATCAAATCGGCGCGGTTCGCCTGACTTTGACCGGCCCGGCGGGATGGGATGGGCAGATCGATTTGGTAGGCGTTACGACCATCCCCGAACCTGCCACCCTCTCGCTCTTGGGGCTTGGGCTTTTGGGCGTGGGGGCGGCCGCAAGGCGTCAGAAAATTTGACAGGCTACCACTCCAGGATCCGCCACTGGTGGGTGCGCAAGGTGGCCTCAAGATCGCTTCTGCGCGCGAACTTGCCGTCGCCGTCGGGATCGACCAGGTAATAAGGCGGGCCGATCGGCGGGATGACCTTGATCGCATAGAGCCTCCCGCCGATCCGGTATTCCTCGACCACGTTCTTGCCCCGCCGGCGGATGATCACCTCCGGTTGCATCTCGCCCTCCTCCACCCCGGGTTCCGGCAAAGGCTCAAGCGGCGGCCGCTCATCGACGGCCCACGCCATCGCCGTCCACAAGGCCAACCAAAGCGCCTGGCGCATAAATAACCTCCTCGCAAAAATCCTATTATATCCCCGAAGCGCGCACTCATAGGGTGCACGCCACCCCAAGCTTTGCCCCAAAATCGTGCGCCATCGAGGTTCCCTGAAAGCCAAAAAGCGCTGCGAAAACCTTGGTCTGCAATTTGCGTTAAGTTTTTTGTCCTTCAACCCCAGGAGGTTTTTATGCCCACCGCTTGCTTCAAGCGCGCCTTGCTCGCTGCCGCTTTGGCTCCGGCGGCCGCTTTTGCCCAGGATCCGGTGGCCGATTCCCTGCCCGAAAATATACGCACCGCAGACAACGCGATGAAGGCACTGACTGGTTTCAACCCCAACGACACCCCATTCATGCAGAACCTAGGGCTGCATTTTGGAAGCTGGCTGGCCTTCGGCTATAACCACAACTTCGACAACCCGCAAAACCATCGCAACGGCCCAACTACGTTTGCCGACCGCACCGCGCGCGTCCAGCTCAACCAGCTCAACCTGTTTTTGGAACGCGCTGTCGCTACCGAAGGCGACGGGTGGGATGTGGGCGGACGAGTGGATTTCATGTTCGGCTCGGACACCCGCTTCACCCAGGCGGTAGGCTTGGAATTTTCCGATGCCGGCAAGCAAAAGTGGGTCTCCGACGTGGAACAGCAATTCAACCGCCTGGCGCTGCCGCAGGCGTATGTTCAAGTCTATGCGCCGCTTCTAAACGGGATCACCGCCAAAATCGGCCACTTCTACACCCCCATCGGCTACGAGGTCGTCACCGCCCCCGACAACTTCTTCTTCACCCACGCCTACACCATGCAGTACGGCGAACCCTTTACCCACACGGGGGCTTTGTTCTCCATGCCGCTGATCGAGAACCTCACCTTGACGGTCGGGGCGGTGGACGGCTGGGACAACTTCACCGACAACATCGACAACGCCTGGAGTTTCATCGGCGGCCTCAACTGGACCCACGGCGCCGAAGGCGCAGGGGCCCTCTCGGTCACCTTGACCGGAATCCACGGCCAGGTGGTCGAAGACGACCGCGCCGAGCGTTCTCTCTACAGCCTGGTTTTAAGTTACGACCTCACCGACAAGCTGCACTACACCCTCCAGCACGATCACGGCTGGCAGAGCACGCGCGGCCTCGACCAGGATCCCCACTGGTACGGGATCAACCATTACCTGACCTACGACGTAAGCGACACCTTATCGGTAGGCGCGCGCGTGGAATGGTTCCGCGACGAACAGGGCGTGCGCGTGATTAGCTTAAGAGGCGATGGGGTACGGCCTGGAAAGTCGGCCAACTTTTACGAGGCAACGATCGGCTTTAACTGGAAACCGACCCCTTGGTTCAAAATCCGTCCGGAGATCCGCTACGACTGGTCGGAAAACACCAAAGCTTTCGACGCCGGCCAAAGGAATCAACAGCTGTTATTTGCGGTGGATGCGGTAGTGGTCCTGTTTTAAACCCGGCGTGGGGTTTGCAGTCCGCGCCGCAATAGAGCAAACTTTGCGCATGACTACGACTGCCCTCGCCGTCTTCGCCGTCGTTTACGTGGGGATGATCCTCGGCGGCCTGCCGTTTCTGCAACTGGACCGCACCGGCGTTGCCCTGCTCGGGGCCATCGCGCTGGTTGCGACCGGCCAGGTGACACCAGAGCAAGCCGCCCGCGCCGTGCATCTGCCAACCCTTCTGCTGCTGTTTTCATTTATGGTGATCTCAGCGCAGATGCGGCTGGGCGGCTTCTATGACTGGGCAGCCGCCCGCATCGCTGCGCTCGCGGTGCCGCCTCCTATGCTGTTGGCGGCGGTCATCGCGGTGGCGGCGGCGCTTGCGGCCGTGTTCAGCAACGACGTCGTGTGTCTAGCGATGGCGCCGGTGCTTGCCGACGGGTGTCTGCGGCGCAAGCTCGATCCGACGCCGTTTTTGCTTGCGCTTGCCTGCGCCGCCAACATCGGCTCGGCGGCGACCTTGATCGGCAATCCGCAGAACATGCTGATCGGCCAGGTCTTGCGGCTGCCGTTTGGCGTTTATTTGCAACAGGCGATCTTTCCGGTCGCGCTCAGTCTGCTCGCGTTATGGGCTATCCTCGCGTGGCAGACGCGCGGGCGCTGGCACAGCACGCGCGCGATCGAACCACGGGAAGTCGCCGCAACCACGCCGCTCGACCGGTGGCAAACCGCGAAGGGACTGGCGATCGCCGGGGCGTTATTGGCGGCGTTTTTGGGGACCGACTGGCCGCACGACGTGGTCGCGCTCACCGGCGCGGGTTTGCTGCTGTTGTCGCGCAAGCTGCATTCGACCGCGATGCTCGGGCAGGTGGACTGGGAGTTGCTGATCTTGTTCATCGGCTTGTTTGTGGTCAATGGCGCCCTGCAGGATACGGGGCTTACCGCGCAGGCCGTGCAGTGGCTGGCGACGCAAGGCGTACCGCTTACCGAGCCGGCGCCGCTAATTGCGACGACCTTGGTGCTGTCGAACATCGTATCGAATGTGCCGGCGGTGATGCTGCTCTTGCCAGCAGCGACTGCACCGTTCTCCGGCCCCATGCTGGCGCTCGTATCCACCTTGGCCGGAAACCTGTTCATCGTCGGCTCAATCGCCAACCTGATCGTGATAGACGCCGCCCGCAAGCAAGGCATTGCCATCCACTGGCAACAACACCTGCGGGTCGGATTGCCTGTGACCGCCGTTAGCTTAGCGTTTACTTCCGCCTGGTTCTTCGCCGGGCGCAGCGCTTAAGGATAAAATAATCCGCGCAAATTTAAGGAGGCCGACTTAATGTTGGACACAGCCCATTGGTTTACCGAAGTCGATCGCAACAACCACTGTGCCTTTTCCCTGAAGATCAAACGCAAGCTGCACGAGGAGCAAACCGCCTTCCAGAAAATCGAAATCTACGAAACAGAAGGGTTTGGCAACCTGATGGTGATCGACGGCTGCGTCATGCTGACCAGCCGCGACAACTTCTTCTACCACGAGATGATGACCCATCCGGCGCTCTACAGCCATCCCGCTCCCGAACGGGTATGGATCATCGGCGGCGGCGACTGCGGCAGCCTCAAAGAAGTCCTCAAGCACCCAGAAGTTAAAAGCGCCATCCAGATCGAAATCGACGAACGGGTCACCCGCCTAGCCGAACGCTATTTCCCAGAGCTGTGCGAAGCCAACGGCGACCCAAGGGCTCAGTTGAAGTTTCAAGACGGCATCCTTTGGGTCAGCGAAGCTCGGCCCGACAGCGTCGAGGTGATCATCGTCGACAGCACCGACCCGCTCGGACCAGCCGAGGGGCTGTTCACTGAGGACTTTTATCGCAACTGCCGGCGTTGCCTCAGCCGCGACGGAATTTTGGTCCAGCAGAGCGAATCTCCCTTTTTCCACTTGGATTTGCTAAACGCCATGCGGTCGGCCATGGAAGCGGCCGGATTTAACGAAGTCCACACGCTTTTCTTCCCTCAACCGGTTTACCCTTCCGGGTGGTGGAGCGCGACTTTGGCCTGCAAAACCGGCCTCTTCCCGCGCTGGCAGGAGATACGCCAGATGCCTTTCTCAACGCGCTATTACAACCTGGCGATCCACCAGGCCGCATTTGCCGCACCCAATTTCTTTAGCCAAGCGCTAAGCAAGGCTCTAAGGACAGGCTGAGAGGCCGGCAAAGTATTCGGCCAGGTTGGCGATGTCTTTGTCGCTCAAACCTTGGGCCATGCCGGTCATGAGCGGGTGCTGGCGGCGCTGGTCGCGGTAGGCTAAAAGCGCTTGGCTAAGGTAAGCCGGTTTTTGGCCGGCCAGATTGGGATAAGAGGTGCCCTCTGGGCTAACCCCAGACGCGCCGTGGCAGTCGCCGCATCTTTTGGCCTGGGCAAGTTTTTTCCCTGCTTCCGCATCCGCCGACCAAGCGCCGCCGGCCCAGCCAAAAAGCGCGACTAAACTCAAAATCAGCACGATTTTATTCATAAGGCAGCGTTCCTATAATAAATGCCTACTTCAGAACCTCACCGCGCATGTCTAGAGAACAAGTCTACTCTTACCTGGAACGCCTTGCCAACCTCCTGCGCGCCGAAGCCCGCCAGAGCAGCCGGTTGCAACCGGTGCAACTGGAAGTCCTCCATTACCTGAGTATCTGCAATCGCCACAGCAACATTTCTACCGCCGTGGCCGAATACCTAGGTCTGACCAAAGGCACGGTCTCCCAAACGCTAAGCGTCCTAGAACGCAAAGGCTACCTTAAAAAGCTTCCGGATGCTCAAGACAAACGCATCGTCCACCTGCATTTGACCGCCAAAGGCAAAGCCGCGCTCGCCGCCAGCCTCCCCCCTAAAGCGCTGAGACTGGCCCTTGAGCAAATGACCAAAGAGCGCCAACAGCAATTGGTTGCAAATCTAGATAACCTGCTCAAAGCCATGCAGTCTGCGCGCTCTCGGAAAGCCTTCGGAGTTTGCAAGACCTGCGGCTACTTGCAGGCTACCGAGTCCGGGTATCGCTGCGGCTTGACCGAGCTTCCCCTGAGCTTTGAGGAACTGGAGCTCATCTGCCGCGAACATTCCCCTTTACCCGACTCCTCATAAGGCTTCGGTTCCGGTCTCGCCGGTGCGGATCCGGATCACCTCGTCCAAAGGCAAAACGAAGATCTTGCCGTCGCCGATTTTGCCCGTGCGGGCGGCGTTGGCGATCGCCTCGATCGCGCGCTCCACAAGTTCCTCGCTCACCGCCACTTCGATCTTCACTTTGGGCAGAAAGTCGACCACGTACTCGGCGCCGCGGTACAGTTCGGTATGCCCTTTCTGGCGCCCATAACCTTTGACCTCGGTCACGGCCATTCCGGCGACCCCAAGCTCGGACAAAGCTTCGCGCACATCGTCGAGCTTGAAAGGTTTGATGATCGCGACAATCAACTTCATAAACGACTCCTCAGGTGCCTTACCACGTGCCAAACTATGCCGAAAAACGCCGCAAAACACAATTTGGCCGCTTACCGCGAATCCGCTATGCTTGAAATTAGCCAATAACCGCAAGGAAACTTTGATGTTCGACCCCAGCCAACTCGACGACTTGGCCCAGCGCCTAGCGAGCGTGTTACCCGAAGGGCTAAAGCAAGTGCGCCAAGATTTGGAGAAAAACTTCCGCGCCATCCTGCAGAGCGCTTTTTCTCAGATGAACCTGGTCAGCCGCGAGGAATTCGAGGTCCAGGCCGCGCTCCTGAAACGCACCCGGGAGAAACTGGAAGCCTTGGAAACCCAAGTCCGCGAACTAGAGCAAAAGCTTAAGATTTAAATGGCGCTGGCGCAGGTCTACAGCCGCGGCCAAACTGGCATCGAGGCGCCGGAAGTGCGCGTGGAGGTGCACCTGGCCAACGGCCTGCCGAGCTTTACCATCGTCGGCCTGCCCGAAGCGGCGGTCAAGGAAAGCAAAGACCGGGTACGCGCCGCGCTAGTCAACTGCGGCTTTGCTTACCCGACCCAACGGATCACCGTCAACCTGGCGCCGGCGGACCTACCCAAAGAAGGCGGGCGCTTCGACTTGGCGATCGCCCTTGGCATTTTGGCCGCCTCCGGGCAACTGCCCAGCGCGGCCTTGGCCGACCACGAATTCCTCGGCGAGTTGTCCTTGAGCGGCGAACTGCGCCCCATCTGCGGCGCCTTGCCGGCCGCGCTGCATTGCCGGCGGGCCGGCCGGTCCTTGCTGCTGCCAAACGCCAACGCCGCCGAGGCGGCGCTGGTGGAAGGCCTGGCCGTGTTCGGCGCCGGCCACCTGCTCGAAGTCTGCGCCCATCTGACTGGCCGGCAATCCCTAGCCAAAGCCGCACCGCCGCCGCTTACAGCCCAACCCGCTTCGACGCTGGATTACGCCGAGGTGCGCGGGCACCATCAGGCAAAGCGCGCCATCGAAGTAGCCGCCGCCGGCGGTCACAATCTGCTGCTGATCGGGCCGCCCGGCTCGGGCAAGTCGATGCTGGCCGAACGGCTGCCTACCATCCTCCCGCCGCTGAGCGAAGCGCAGGCCTTGGAGGTCGCCGCCATCGCCTCCGTCAGCGGCCAAGCCTTCGATCCGGCGCGCTTTAGGCAGCCTCCGTTCCGCGCCCCCCATCACACCGCCTCGGCGCCGGCGTTGGTGGGCGGGGGAGTCGGCGGCCAAATCCGCCCCGGCGAGATCTCTTTGGCGCATCTTGGGGTGCTGTTTTTAGACGAACTGCCCGAGTTTCACCGCAAAGTGCTCGAGGTCTTACGTGAGCCGATGGAGAGCGGTTACATCACGATCTCACGCGCGGTCCGCAAATCGACCTTTCCTGCCCGTTTCCAGCTCATCGCCGCCATGAACCCTTGCCCTTGCGGATACCACGGCGACCCTTCCGGACGCTGCCAGTGCTCCCCGATCCAGATCGCGCGCTACCGCGAGCGGCTCTCAGGACCGCTGCTGGATCGGATCGATATTCACCTGGAAGTCCCTTGCCAAACCGAGGAATTGCTCAGCCACTCTGCTCAGCGCACCAGCGCCCAGATGCGCGCCCAAGTTCTGGCCGCCCGCGAGCGCGCCCTGGAGCGACAGGGTAAGCTCAATGCCCACCTGAGTGTGAGCGAAATCGAGCGCTTCTGCCAACCCGATTCGGCCGCCCGGGCGCTGCTCACCCAGGCCATCGCCAAGTTGGGTCTCTCCCACCGCGCCTTGCACCGCATCCTCAAAGTCGCGCGGACCATCGCCGACCTGGAGGCGAGCGGCGCGATCGGCGCCAAACACGTAAGCGAGGCGATCGGTTACCGGCGCCTGGACCGCAAACCGGCTCAGCTTTTAAGCTCGACCAGGTAGCCGGCAAACTTGCGGATGTTGATCACCCCCCGGTCGAAAATCAAATATTGCCCCTTGATGCCGAGCAAAATCCCACCGGCCTCTGGCTGCTTGTCGAAATCAAATCCCCGCACCTTGGCCGGATAGGCCAGCACGGGATAGCGGATGCTTAAGGCTTCGGCTTGAAGCGCGTTTGCCGCGTGGCTCCCAAAACGTTTTCTCAGCTCTTTAAGCTCTTCCCAGCCCAGCGCCAACAAGCGCTCGCGTTCCGCAGATAAATCCAGCGCCGGACCTTCCGCCTTGAGCATCTTGTGCCAATGGGTGCGGTCACCGACCCAGCGCTTGAGGATCGCTTCCACCAAGCCGGCCAAGTGGCGGGAGGAAACTTCCAGAATCGGCAGGGCTTGGCTGGCTCCCTGGTCGAGCCAACGGGTTGGAATCTGCGTTTTGCGGGTAATCCCCACCTTCAGCCCAGAGGAGTTGGCCAGATAGACCACGTGCGGCGCAAAACAATGCTCCTTGGCCCATTCCGGCTCGCGGCAGGTCCCCTGCGCGTAGTGGCAAAGCTCCGGCTTGACGATGCACCGATCGCAGCGGGCAAGCCTGCGAAAACAAGGAAAACAATACCCTTGATTGAAACTCTTGTAGGTCTTGCGACCACAGTGGATGCAGTAAATCTGCCCCTGATAGGTCAAAGTGAGCGCTTTCCCCAAGCAAGCGCCCAAAGGCAGTTGATCCTCCCCCACAGGCAAGCGGTATTCGGCCACGCCTTCATCGCTCAAAGCGACGTGCATTTTGCGCAACACGCCCCGGTAATGCATAATTTAATATTTTCAATTTGGGAGAATGCCAGTGGCTTTGATGCGGGTTTCCTCAGGGGAAAACGTTCCTCACGATATCAACGTGATCATCGAAATTCCAGCTTACAGCGATCCGGTCAAGTACGAAATCGACAAGGAGACCGGGGCCCTGTTCGTAGACCGCTTCATGGGCACGGCCATGCAATACCCCTGCAACTACGGTTACGTGCCGCATTCTCTGTCGGAGGACGGCGATCCGGTGGACGTGCTGGTGATCGCGCCGTGGCGTCTCATTCCTGGCTCCGTGGTCCGCTGTCGGCCGATCGGCATGCTGCAGATGACCGACGAGGCCGGCAGCGATACCAAAGTCCTGGCCGTGCCGATCGACAAGCTCACCCCGCTGTACAAGTCCGTCCGCACCTTTCGCGATATTCCCGAATCGCAGCTCGCCCAAATCGCCCACTTTTTCGAACACTACAAAGATCTAGAACCGGGCAAATGGGTAAAGGTGGAAGGCTGGCTGGGGGTCGAGGAGGCCAAGGCAGAGATCATCGCCTGCATCGAACGCTACAACCACGCTAAGAAAAAACCTAAATTCTAAGGCCGCCGCTAAGTGTTCTTCTCTACCCAGCGCGCGCCAGAAGGCAGCTTCTCTTTTTTCCAAAACGGCGCCCGGGTTTTGAGCGCCTCGAGGATGAATCGGCAGGCTGCAAAAGCCGGCCGGCGGTGGGCCGACCACACCGCCACCAAAACGATGGGATCGCCGGGTTGGATTTCCCCCACCCGGTGGATCACCAAGGCATCTAGGAAATCCCAGCGCGATCCTGCCTCGGCGACGATCCTTTCCAACTCGCGTTCGGTCATCCCCGGATAGTGCTCGAGGAACATCGCCTCGACCGCTTCTCCCTGATTGAAGTCGCGCATCGTGCCGACGAAACTGGCGCAAGCGCCGTACCGGCCTGGCGCCAAATGTTCTTGATACGCGCCAAGCTCCGCCCACGGATCGAATCGGTGTGCAACCAGCTTGACCGGCATCGTCACCCTCCAGTCACCGGGGGGAAAAAAGCCACCTCGTCGCCTTCCTTGACCGGCGTTTCAGGCCGCGCGTATTCCTGATTGACCGCGGCCAATACTTGGTCTGGCAACGGCTCGCCGGTCAACGCCTGCCATACCTCGGCGACGGTACGCGCCTGGTCGGCGGGCAATTCGATGCGGTCGATGCGCCAACGTTCGCGCAAGCTCGCAAACAACCGTACTTGAACAGCCATCGCATTAACCCCAGATTGAGACTAAAGATCGGCTTATCATATACTTTTTCAAACCCAATAATGACCCACCTAACCCATTTCAACGCGCAAGGGCAAGCCCACATGGTCGACGTGGGCGATAAACCCATCACCAAACGCCAGGCGATAGCCGAGGGCTACATCGACATGCGCCCCGAAACCCTCCAGCGAATCCTCGCAGGCGGCCACAAGAAAGGCGACGTGCTCGGCATCGCTCGGATTGCGGGGATTATGGCGAGCAAAAAGACCGCGGAATTAATCCCCTTATGTCATCCGATCGCTTTGACCAAAGTGGAGATCGATCTGATTCCGCAGCTCGAAGCGTCGCGCGTCCGCTGCGTGGCGGTCGTGGAAACCACCGCGCCTACGGGGGTGGAAATGGAGGCTTTGACCGCAGTCCAAATCGCCTTACTCACGATCTACGACATGTGTAAAGGGGTAGATCGGGAGATGACCTTGCATACCATTCGCCTGCTCAAAAAAAGCGGCGGCCAAAGCGGCCTTTGGCAACGCTTATGAATGGCTCGACTGAACTCGTTAGCTTAAGGAGGTTCGCTATGTCTAAATTTAATTTCGCTTTATTTGCTTTATTGATCGCGGCCTTGGCAGCTGCGCCATGGGGAGAGGTGGAAGCCAAACGTCTAGGGGGCGGGCGCTCTTTTGGCGGCAGGCCCTCTTATAGCTACCCTTACCAGCGCTCGCTGCTTCCGCCCCAGCGGGCCACGGCGCCGGTCAAGGCGGCTGCAACCCCACAAACCGCCCGCCAACCTTTGCCCAATCGCTCCAGCCCTTTAGGCTGGCTGGCCCCATTCCTGGCCGGGGGACTTTTGGGCTGGCTCCTAGGCAGCGGCTCTTTTCAGCATCTGAATCTGGTGGATCTATTGGTTTTCGGCGGCATCGCTTTGGCCTTGGTTAAACTGCTGGCGCGCCGACGCCAGCCGGAGGAAGCGGCCTACCCTGCTGGAGCAACTTCCTCGGCCGCTGAAGGATCCGCTTCTCGCGCCTTCGATACCGACTTGTTGTTTAAGCGGGAGCACTTAAAGCCGCCTGTTGCTTCGAGTTTGGTCCATACGCCGGTCGATTTCGACCTAAACGACTTTCTCGACCAAGCCAAGGCGATCTTCCGGAAATTGCAGGCGGCCTGGAGCCAAGGGGAGTTGGCGGAGATCCGCGCCTTGACCACCGACGAGGCATTCATGGAAATCAAGGCCCAAAAAGAGTGCGGCGAGAGCGGAGCGGTGGAAGTATTGGCGCTTGAGGCCCAGCTTTTAGATTATCAGGAGACCGCCGACGCGCAGATGGCGGCGGTTCTGTTCGCTGCCACCCTCGCCGAAGAGGGCCAGGAACCGGAGCCAATCGAGGAAATCTGGCACTTCGTGCGCGCTAAGAACGCCGTCCGACCTATCTGGCGGCTCGACGGAATCCAGCAGATCGAAGGTTAAACCAAGCGCCGCTCGCGCGGCGCTTTTTGTAAACTCCTAAGGAGAAGGAGCGCCGACATCGGTCAAGGACAAGCCTTGCAGCTTCCAGTTGGAAGGCTCGGCCAAATCCCCGCCGGTGTGTTTGAGTTCGCACACGTAGTTTTTGCGGCCGGTTGCTCCGTTCGGCTCGGTCACATTGACCTGGGATTTGATCAAAAACCGGCCAAAACCGATGTCCCAAGCCTGATAGGCCGTGTTCTCGAAAGCCAGCGTTGCCTTCTCGTCAAATTTATCCTGGACGAAACGATTGCACTGCAATAACGCCATCGCGGTACGATCGTCGTGCACTTGGGTTGGCTCCCCACCTTGGGTAGAGTCCCCCGTAAACAATTCGCTATTGGCCACGGTGAGCACAAACGGCACGATGGCTTTATTTAAAATCACATACAAAGCAACGACGTAAACCGCCAGAAGCAGCAATGAGTATTTTTTTTGCAATAATTTTTGCCACATAGTTTTAAATCCCAAGCTTGTCTCGGAACAAAAGCATACCGACTCTACGCTCTTTTGACCACTATCATCTTGGCAGGTAAGAGAAAGAAAACAATGACTTGGCAGTATATAAAAGCCAGTATTCATGAGCTTATTATCGTGGGAATCACCTTTGGCAGCATTGCGCTGTGCCTATATTTTGATTCGCTGCACGATTTGGCGTTGCAAAACGCGTTGGGAAAGTGCGCCTGGGTGGTTTTGCTCGGCCTGCTCGTTTGGGAGACTGCCTTGGTCCGCTTACAAGTAGCGATCGCGGTTTTGTTTGCTACTTTGGGCGAGCATTTTGCTTCAGGTCTGATGCAAGGCTACATCTATTACTTTCATAACATTCCCGCCTACGTCCCTCCCGGCCACGGCATGGTTTACTTGACCGCAGTCGCCTTAGCCCGCGCGCCGATATTTCAAGCTTTTTACCGCCCGATCCGATGGGGGATGCTCTCGATCATGGGATTATGGTCGTTGTGGGGAATAACTCTGGCGGAAAGAGGCGATTGGGTCGGGATGTTGTTGTTTCTGGCGTATCTGCCCTGTGTGCTTTGGGGCCGAGCGCCTTTGGTCTACTTGGGCGCGTTTTTCGTCACTACCCACCTGGAACTTATTGGGACCGCGCTTGGAACCTGGACCTGGGTTGCGTCGGATCCGATCTTGTCTCTGCCTCAAGGCAATCCCCCAAGCGGCGTCGCTGCCTGGTATTGCCTGGTGGACGCCGTCGCGATGGGTGGGGCCACCTGGCTGACCGCGCAATGGCAGCGCGTTCGCGCTTTACCGGCCCGGATTCGAAGCGCCTTGACGCCGCCGGTATGGGTGCAAGCCGCCGCAGAAGACTGAAACCGATAAGGGGAAACGATATTTGCTTGACATTTAAGACGACCGGTCATATCGTTTTTTTATGGAACGCGATTTAGGCAAATGCGACAAGCGCAAAAAACTTCTCGATCAGGGGGTGCGCCTGCTCATGGAGCGCGGCTATCACGGGGCCGGTCTGCAAAAAATCTTAGCCGCGGTGAACATCCCTAAGGGGTCTTTTTACAATTACTTTCCGAGCAAGGAGGCTTTCGGCGCCGAAGTGATCCACCACTACATCGAACCGTTCATCCAGCAACTGGAAGATTTCTTGGCCGGACCGGACCCTGTGGTCGGCTTGCGCCGTTATTTTGAAACCCTGATCCAAGAGGCGATCGCCAACGACTTCAAAGGCGGCTGCTTGCTCGGCAACCTGATGGGCGAGATCGGCGATACCAGCGAGGTCTGCCGCTTGGCGCTCAAGCAAGCTGTAGACCGTTACCGGGACAAGCTCTGTGAGGGCCTAGCGCGGGCCCAAGCCCAAAGCAAAATCCGCACCGATTTGAGCGCTCTGGAATTGGCGGATTGGATGGTGAATTTTTGGCAAGGCGCTTTGCTGCGAATGAAAATCGAACGCTCGCCGGAGCCGCTTTATGCCTTTGTGCGCCATATTTTTGAACAGACGCTGCCCGGTTAATTTTTGCTCTGGTTACTCTCACCGACCCGGTCGTTTTAATCAACCTAAAAGGAGGTCCTTATGCCAAAGTACGTGATCGAACGCGAAATTCCCGGCGCCGGCGCGCTCTCTCCCGAAGAACTCCGCGCCATCTCGCAAAAGTCCTGCGGGGTCTTAAGCCGAATGGGACCTGCGATCCAGTGGGTAGAGAGCTTTGTCACCCAAGACAAAGTCTACTGCATCTACATCGCTCCCGACGCCGAGACGATCCGCGAGCACGCTCGGCAGGGAGGCTTTCCCGCCGACCGGATCAGTGAAGTCAAATCCATCATCGACCCGACCACTGCCGAGGATAAGTCATGCTGAAAATCGAATGGGACGAAAATCTCTGCTGCCACGCAGGAATCTGTGTAACCAGCCTGCCTGAGGTGTTCCGGGTCGAAGCCGGTCGCTTGCAGATCGACCCGGAAGCGGCCGAAGATCAAGAAATTCTTGCCGTGGTCGCGCGCTGCCCTTCCGGCGCCTTACAGGCGAGGGAAATCTCTGAGTAACAAAAAACAACTTCGAAGAGGTTATGCCATGCGCTTTCTGTGCTATATATTGGCCGGGTGGTTTGCCACCGCCTGGGCCGATGAAACTCCGCTCCCGCCCTATTTGGCCAAAATCACTGGGCAGGAGGATTTTGTCTACGTCTGGACTTTAGGGATGGAAGGATTGGGGGACGGTTCCGACAAACTGGTCACCATCGACGCCAATCCCAAGTCCCCAAGCTTCGGCAAGGTAATCCACACGGTCTCCGTCGGCGGCCGCCACGAGGCCCACCATGCGGATTTCACCGACGACCGCAAATACCTGTGGGCAGGGGGTCTAGATAGCAGCCGGATCTTCATCTTCGACGTCCACACCGATCCGGCCAAGCCGAAGCTGGTCAAGACCATCACCGATTTCGTAGCCAAAAGCGGCGGGGTGGTCGGACCCCACACCTTCTATGCCCTACCCGGCCGCATGTTGATCAGCGGTCTTTCTAACAACCAGGACTTCAAAGGCCGCACCGCGCTCGTGGAATACACTAACGACGGCGAATATATAGCCACCCATTGGATGCCGACCGCAGAAAACTTGCGCGGCGCGCGCCAAACCGGCCAATACGCCGACGGCTATGGCTACGACGTACGCGCCATGCCGCGGCTGGGCGTCTTGCTGACGTCCTCCTTTACCGGTCATCGAAACTACATGCGCGATTTCGGCGAGCTGATCCAAGACCCCAAGGCGATGCAAGAATTTGGCAACACGATGGTGGTGTGGGACCTGAAAGGCCTCCGCCCCAAATTGATTTTCGACGTCCCTGGGGCACCCTTGGAAATCCGTTGCGCCTGGCAGCCTGAGCACAATTACTGCTTTACCAGCACCGCCCTGACCGCCAAAATCTGGTTAATTTATTTGGATCCGCAAGGAAACTGGCAGGCCAAAGCGGTCGCCGACATCGGGGAACCTGAAAAAACGCCGCTGCCGGTGGACATCTCTATAGACAGCCAAGACCGCAGGCTTTGGGTGACCACCTTCGCCGACGGCAGCGCCCATTTATTCGACCTCTCCGACCCCTTTGCACCCAAAGAAATCTACCGTAAGAAAATCGGCGCGCAGGTGAATATGGTCTCGCAAAGCTGGGACGGCAAGCGGGTGTATTTCAGCTCCTCGCTTCTATCTAAATGGGACAAAAAAGGAAAAGACAACGAACAGTTCGTCAAGGCGTTTTACTTCGACGGCAAGCAGTTAATCCCCTTATTTGCCGTCGATTTCATCCAGGAAAAATTAGGCCGTCCCCATCTGATGCGTTTTGGGGCCAAAGCTTTATCCCCTTAAAGGATGCCCCTGGCCAAGGACGGCCCTACAGCACTTTGGGCGTTTTTTTAAGTCCGAGCAGGCGCAAGATCGAGCCGACAACTTGAAGACTAAAGCAAGCCCCAGCGACCAAGCGGTTGAACAAATAGCCGTTCAACTCCTTCCCCGGCATGCCGAAAAAACGGCGGCCAAGCCAGTCGAATAAATAAGGCGCCCCGAGGACCGCCACGACAAACCCCAACACCAGCATTCCCGAAAACAAAGGCGGAGAATCGAACAAGCCCAAAGGCTGACCGACAATTTCCTCCGCCGCTTCCCCTTTTTGGGAATGCAAATACGTAGCTACCGCCACGAGCAACGTTTGGGAAATTCTTTTAGCTTCCAACGCACCCCCTTTTTCTACCACCGCTTTGCTTCGCAGCGACCCTATCCTTTAGCTAGGCAGCGGTAAATCAGCTCCCGCGCGCGCTTCTGGTTGCTGAACAACACGTACGCCAACAGCCCCAAAAATCCCCCTATGAACAGGTCAAATACGCGCTTTGCCGCTTTGCTGGGACTAGGTGGCGCGGGCAAGGTCTGACCCCGCGGCCAGGTTTCCCCTTGAGCAAATTGATCCAGGCTTGGCGTATCTTCCCGCCCGAGGAAGGAGTCATAGACGATCGCCCCAAGCTCTCTCCACGTCTGACCCACCCCTAAGCTTCGGCCAGAAATCCCCCAAACCCCTGGGCCAAACGCGTGCAGGCCGTCGTTGCTGGTAAGCAAGCGCAGATCCAGACGCTGCCCGGGCGCCAGATCGAGCACATCGCGCATCACTTGAGCCAAGGGATGATGCTCTACGCCGTCGTAGTGCGTGATGGTTACCCGGTGACCTTCAAACGCAATCGCCACCGCATCGCTCTGGGCATTGAAAAGGCGCAATTTGATAACCTGATTCGGCCTGGTTATGATCGGGGATTCACGCAGGTTGTAAGGATATAAACGGCCGTTGAGCAACGCATAATCCGCACCGTTGCCCGCGTATCCCGCCAAACGCTCCGCAATCTGCTCGGGCTCGCCACCTCGCTGAAGAAGTTCGGACAACTTGTCATCCAGCGCCTGATATTGCAAATCGTATTCTTGATCGAATTGCTCGAGGATCCCTTTGGCCGGATGGCGAACCTTGCCGGCTCCTAAATTGAAAGTCTGCATCCAGTTATTAGGCCGGTTTTCTTCGACCACAAACATGCCTACCAAGCCCAGACCTACCTCAGCGGGTTGTTCGCTTTGGTAAAACATGGTACCAGGCTGCCTGGGAGTAAACTCATACATCACAGATTGGCCCGGCGGAACCGCTTTCTTCTTGAGCACAAAGGGATGATCGACCCCGAATAATTTAAAGGTATGCGGCAAATAATGGGTGTTTTCCAGAATAATGCGGACTTTATCCCCGGCCTCAACGCGAATCACCGGGGAAGGAAAACGCCAAGCGAAGGCCCGGTCTTGCGGCGCGAGCAAGCGCCGCTTAGGGGAAAACACCCACAGCGCCGGCTTAAGCTTTGGGGCAATCTCAAATTCGGGCATTCCTTCTTGCTTCGAGCCGTTGAGCTCGGCGATTTCCAGCCTGAGGGTGATTTCGTCCGGATCGCCGTCGCCGTCGCGGTCGTTCTCCTTGACCACCGCATCGGCGGCAAGGGGGGTGTTCATCAAGGTGGGAACGGCAACGCGGTTGGTTCCTTTGACGAAAGCGGCAATCTCAGATGGGTTGTCCGGCCAACAGACCCGCTCTTCCTGGATTTCGACACCTTCTACCGTTTGCGCGTTACGCCAGGCCTTAGGAAGACCTCCAGGGCAAAACGGTTCAGCGGCAAACCCAGGTGGTGACAGGCTCACTGCCACCACCTCGGATCCAACCAGCGTTAGGACGCCTACAGCCGCGAACAGGTAAGCCCGCATCAAGTTATTTTTTGATTTTGGTCAGGACGGCGTTTACTTTCTCCCGAAAACCGGCGCTGGACAGATAAAGGAAGTAAACCGCCGCTATGAAAATTACGGCGAAGATAATCAGGTTACGCAGCGAGGACTCACCCACGCCCACCTTAATAGGCAGATGGCTTTCGAAGGTTTTGCCGCTGGGATCGGCGAGTTTGACCTCGACCAAATAATCGCCGGCTTCCTGGAAGTTGACTACCGATTCTACAATCCCGGTCTTAAACGGCTCGGGAGGACGCTTGAAAATGCTCTGATCCCCTTTTTTGACCTCAATCTCGATGGTCATTGCCTTGATTTGCCTATCTAAATCGAGCTTTGCTTTTTGCGCGGTAGACCCTTCCAAAGACTCATAATCGAATACGAGATGCGTTGACCCTAAACCGGGGATTTCGGTACAAAACCTTGCGTCCCCGGTAAGCTGGGGCTGATACGCCGAGAACATCAAGGTGAAATCTCCGATCGCAAGCCGACACCCGCCACCGACCGTGCCGCCACCGCCGCCGTCGGCAAAGGCGGCAGCACTCAAGAAAATCGCCCAGGATATTGCAACAAACCGGATCGCGATGGTCAGCATAGCTCTCCTCCGCTCGTTGTGGTTATTGTGTTAAGTACCGGGGTATTGTGCCAAATCATCAGGACCGAATCCAGCTTAAAAAAATCAGCCCTAGAGAGGAAAGGAAAACGCGGCGGGAGCAAAGTGGCTACGGGTGGATTCGAACCACCGACACCAGCATTATGAGTGCTGTGCTCTAACCACCTGAGCTACGTAGCCTTAAGTTAGGGTAAGCATTATAGCCAAAGGGTAGGTTATTTTTCAAGGCGAAATTATTTAGCCTTGCCCTATAGGGTAAGGTTGCTTATGCTCTACTTGGTCGAGCAGGAGGAGGGAGTTTTTATGATCCCTGGGTTTATCGGACGGGTGCCTGTTTACGACCGGGCGCTTAACTTATTTGCCTATGAACTTCGCCCTTGCAGCCTTCCCAGCCAAGACGAGGCACGGCTTGAAACGTTCTTAGCCCAAATTTGGCAAACGCTACGCCTTGAACGTCTTACCGGCGGCAAAGCCGGCTTGATCCAGTTACCTGTATCGCTGCTTCGGCAATTGCCCAACCGGCCTTGGTCATCTACCAAACTGATCCTTTATCTGCCTCAGGAAGCATTATCCTGCCTTGCCTCTCAAGATTTAAACCACTTAGCGAAACAGCACTATCTAATTGCGATCGGCAGCCAAAGCTACGACTCCGCGTTAGCCCAAGACCTGGAATGCGCAAAAATTTGGGCGCTGCCGGCCGATTCTGCTCCCGCAATCGAATCCCACGTGCACGATCTTCATGCCCGTGGAATTCAGTTGCTCGCCCGTAACATAGAGACCCGTCACCAATACGATGCTGCTTGCGCGGCCGGATTCGATTACTTCCAGGGCCGCTACTTCGAACGCCCCCGCCTGATCCATGGAACCCACCTGCCGGCTAACCGACTTGCGCTCCTTAAGCTCATCGCCCGTCTGTACGATCCGGACGCTACCATCGAGGAAATCGAGGCCATTATCGGCCAGGACATGACCCTGAGTTATAAATTGTTGCGTTTAATCAACGCCGCCTTTTACGGCCTGCCCAAAAAGGTCGACTCCCTTCGCCGCGCTGTGGTTTTCCTCGGTTTGAACCGAATCAAACACTGGGCCGCGGTGATTTTGGTCAATGCCATCGACTACCGCCCCCGCGAATTGTTGATCACCGCCTTGGTCCGCGCGCTGACGTGCGAGGCGATCGCCCACCAACTTGGCCACAGCGACGTCGAGCCGTGCTATATCGCCGGCTTGTTTTCCCTGCTCGATGCGATCATGGACGCCCCGATGGAAGAGATCCTGCGCCACATCAACCTGCTCGATGAGATCAATCAGGCCCTGCTGTACGGCAGCGGCCCACTAGGCCCTGTGCTGCAAACCGCCTTGAGCTTAGAATACGGTCTGTGTCATAAATTGCCGCTGACCGGGCTTGACTTAGAAAGTCTATTAAAGGCTTACTTAGACGCGGTCGACCAGGCCGAAGCCGTTCGCCACCAATTGCAAATGCAAGCAACGTAAGAGTTTTCCTATGCCCAAGCTGCTTACCGCCACCCGAATCCTCGAGCGCACCATGCCGGCCACCACTCGCCGCCTGTTGGTTTACGGGGCGATCGCGCTGGCCTATTTGGCCTCCGTTTTGCTGGGTGCCGGGACTTTCTATGGCCTCGCTTCTTTCGCCAAAAATCCATCCCTTTGGGGCCAACTCGGAGCGATCTTTGGACTGAGCGCGTGCATTTATGCGATTCGCCAAACCCGCGCCGTTCTATTTTATCGGGTCGAGCTAATCCATCTGAGCGCTATGGTCAAACGGCTAACCGATCAGGAGTTGCCCTCGGGAAAAGAACAGCTAAAAATCCTCGATGCCTTCGTTTTTGGGCTTTTTCCCTCGGCCCAGGCGAGCTTTTCCTGCTATCTGCAAACCCGGCAATTCGTTCTGGAAAGCTTTGGCTACTTCCCTCCCGGCAACCGCATCGTTCAATTCTTACCTAAACCTTTGGCCGGCTGGCTGCAACGGGGACTAAGCGCGAGCCTATTTGGCAAGCCGGGTGCCGAAGCCTTGTTGGCGCTTGCGTGCAAAGCGGGTCGTTTAGGCGATGTGCGCCGGGGCGCGGTGGTCTGGTGCGAGCGCTATCGAGAGATTTTGCCGCACGCTCTGCTTGCCGGCGCTTTCTTGTATGGCCTGGCGCTGGTTGCCTTCTGGCTGCTCCTGAAACCGGTGGCATGGGTAGACGCGGCCCTTCCCACCGATCTAGGGGTCTGGCAATACGTCTTCGCGCTGATTTTGACTTATTGGATCAAAGCCGCCTTTCTGGACCCGATCGTAACCGCCGCGATGACCATCACCTTGCTGGAGCTGGAGAAAGAAACGCAGGTTTCTGACCAAACCACGCAAGCCTGGAGCGCCAAGCTGCCCAGTCTGGCTCGGTTGCTTTGCGCTTGAATTTAAACCATCCGTTTAGGGTAAGGTCAAATGACTTGTGCTTTGATTTTCTTGGGCTGAAATGGACCGCAAAGACCCAAAGCCGGTGCGCGTTGCTTGTACCGTGCGCGCCCGTATTCCTAATCGGTACGGCGAGTTTACCCTGCATTACTACGAAAACGACTTAGATCGCAAGGAACATCTGGCATTGGTCAAAGGCGAAGTCAAAGGCCAAAGCGAGGTGCTCGTCCGCCTCCACTCCGAGTGCCTCACCGGCGATGTGTTCGCTTCCAAACGTTGCGATTGTGGAGAGCAACTGGCCGAGGCCATGCGCCTGATCGGGCAGGCGGAACGCGGGGTGCTTTTGTATCTGCGGCAAGAAGGCCGGGGCATCGGGCTGTTTAAGAAGCTTCAAGCCTATAATCTGCAGGATCAAGGCCTAGACACCGTGGATGCCAACCTGAAATTGGGCCACCAACCCGACGAGCGCGACTACCGCATTGCTGCCTTAATCCTCAAGGATCTCAAGGTCCGCTCGGTACGCCTAATTACCAACAACCCGCACAAAATCGAAGAGCTTGAACAATACGGCATCCGGGTAAGCGAAAGGATCCCGATCGAGGTCGGGCACACCTTTGAAAATCTCCATTACCTCAAAACCAAAGCGGAAAAGATGGCCCATCTTTTGAGTCTGAAAAAACTGGACAAGGCCGATTCGCCCTAAGCCAAGTCCAACATCCGATCCAAGGCCAACCTCGCCAAGTGCGCGCTTTCTTCCGGCACCAAGATCCGGTTGACGACGTTCCCCGCCACCAAGTTTTCCAGCACCCACGCCAGATGCTGCGGGTCGATGCGGAACATAGTAGAACACATGCACACCATGGGCGACATGAAATGCACGTCCACGCCTTTAGGTTTCATCTCCTTGCGCAAGCGGTTGACCAGGTTGAGCTCGGTTCCCACCAGCCAGCGCGATCCGGACGGTGCGCTGCGTACGGTCTTGAGGATGGTTTCGGTCGAGCCAATATAATGGCTTTTCTGGCAGACCTCGAAAGCGCACTCGGGATGGGAGATTACCTGCGTTTCCGGATAACGCGCTAAGAACTGGTCTACGTGCTCGGGACGGAACATCTGATGCACAGAGCAATGCCCCTGCCAGAGGAGGAGCTTGGCGTTTAGGATTTTTTCCCTCGTCAATCCTCCTAAAGGTTTACCCGGCTGCCATACGACCATTTCGGAGAGGGCGATCCCCATGCGGTAGGCCGTATTGCGCCCTAGGTGCTGGTCGGGAAAGAACAGCACCTTATCCCTTCGAGCCCAGGCCCACTCTAAAATTTGCGCGGCGTTGCTGGAAGTGCACACGATCCCGCCGTGGCGGCCGCAGAACGCCTTAAGATCCGCAGCCGAATTGATGTAAGTTACCGGCGTGACCGTCGCCTCCACATCCAGTATTTGCCCGAGCTCGCGCCAGCACTGCTCTACTTTGACCAGATCGGCCATGTCCGCCATGGAACAACCGGCAGCCAAATCCGGCAGGATCGAAATCTGCTCGGGCCGCGATAGGATATCGGCCACCTCGGCCATGAAGTGCACCCCGCAAAAGACGATGTACTTGGCCTTAGAGCCCGCCGCCTGGCGCGAGAGCTTGAGCGAGTCGCCAGTAAAATCGGCGTGGCGGAAGACTTCATCGCGCTGATAATGGTGGCCTAAGATCACCACTTCATCGCCCAGCTTGGCTTTGGCGGCCTGAATGCGGGCTTCGCATTCAGCGTCTTCAAGCAGGGCGTAATCCTGGATCGCCAGAGTTTGCGCCATAGGTTTTGCAGAGGCAAGTGTTAGGAAAGCTTGCGCAATTGGATTCCGAGTTCGCGCAGTTGTTCCTCGCTGACTTTAGCCGGCGCATCCACCATCGGACAAGCGGCCGTCTGCGTCTTAGGAAAAGCCATCACTTCGCGGATGGTCTTGGAACCGGTCATCAGCATCACCAAGCGGTCCAAGCCAAAAGCGATGCCGCCGTGCGGTGGACAGCCGTATTTGAGCGCCGTCAGAAGAAAGCCGAATTTTTCTTCCGCCTCTTCCGGGCCTATCCCTAAAAGCTCAAACACCGCCTGTTGCATCGGCTGGGTGTGAATCCGGATCGATCCGCCGCCGATTTCGACGCCGTTTAAAACCATATCGTAAGCCCGAGACAGCGCTCTTTTCGGGTCAGCTTTGAGTTCCTCGATGGAACAGGCCGGCGCGGTAAAGGGATGGTGCAAAGCCACCCAGCGCTTTTGCTCCGCGTCCCATTCAAACATGGGAAAGCGGATTACCCACAGCGGCCGCCACCCCGGCGCTACCAGGCCGCGCTCGTGGCCGAGCCGGACCCTAAGCGCCCCCAGCGCGTCATTGACTACCTTGGCCTTGCCGGCGCCGAAAAATAGAATGTCGCCGGATTGGGCTTCAGTCCTCGTCAAAATGGCCTCGATCACCGCATCCGGCAGAAACTTTAAGATCGGTGAGACAAGCCCCTCGCGCCCGCGGTCGCGCGCGTTGACCTTGATGTAGGCCAGCCCCTTGGCGCCGTAGTTGGCGACAAAGGCCGTCAACTCCTCGATCTCCTTACGGCTAAGGTCTCCCCCTCCAGGCAGGCGCAGAGCCGCCACTCTTCCTTCCGGATCGCTTGCCGGCTCGGCAAACACCTTAAACTCCACCCCGCGCATCCGATCGGTCAGCTCGACCAACTCCAGAGGAATGCGTAGATCCGGCTTATCGCTGCCAAAGCGCGAGAGGGCTTCCGAATAGGGGAGGCGGGGGAAAGGATCGGGCAAATCGACCTTTAAAACCTCCTGGAACAGCTCGCGGATCATTTCCTCCATCAGCGCCATGATCTCGTTTTCGTCCATGAACGAGGTTTCGATGTCGAGCTGGGTGAACTCCGGCTGGCGGTCAGCGCGCAAATCCTCGTCGCGAAAACAGCGCACGACCTGGTAATAGCGGTCAAAGCCCGCGATCATCAACAGCTGCTTGTAGAGCTGGGGGGATTGCGGCAGGGCATAGAAGGCGTGCGGATGCAGCCGGCTCGGAACCAGATAGTCGCGCGCACCTTCGGGAGTCGCCTTGGTCAAAAACGGCGTTTCGATTTCGTAAAACCCGTGTTCGTCTAGGAATCGGCGCAGGACCCGGACAATGTCGCGGCGAGCGCGGAGTTTGGCCTGCATTTCCGGGCGGCGCAGATCCAAATACCGGTAGCGCAGGCGGATCTCCTCGCTGATCGGAATTTCGCTGTCGATAGGAAACGGCGGAGTCTCGGCGCGGTTGAGAATTTCAAGGTCTGAGACCAACACCTCGATTTCCCCGGTTGGGAGGTTCGGGTTCTCGGTCCCAGGAGGACGATGCCGGACCGTGCCGCGCACTCTGACCACATACTCGCTACGTACTTGCTCGGCGCAGGCAAAAGCCTGCGGCGTCGAGGGGTCCACCACCGCTTGCACGATTCCCTCTCGGTCTCTAAGATCGATAAAAATCACTCCGCCGTGGTCGCGCCGACGGTGTACCCAGCCGCACAACGCCACTTCTTGCCCAATATGGCTAGAATTTAGTTCCCCGCACCGATGAGTTCGCATCATAAGTTGGCCTAAGTTTAAAGAAAGTGATCGTAAAAGCAGGTGGGGACGGGCGCAAAACCCGCCCATTCGAATCAAGCCGCTTCGGATTTTGACTCTTTGGCAGGTTCAGGTCGGTCAGCCAAGTTGCGTTTCTTTTCCGAATCCTTTTTAAAATCGGTTTCGTACCAACCGCCTCCTTTGAGCCGGAACCCGGCGGCCGATACCTGCTTGACTAAACTCGGCGTAGAACACTCAGGGCATTCGCGCAAAGGCGGATCGCTCACCTTTTGCAACGCTTCCAAAGTGTGGCCACAGCTTTGGCACGTGTACTCGTAGATTGGCATACAACACCTCCTTAGGCTCTAACTTAACTGATTTAAGTGGAGACGCCAAAAGCGCTTTTCAAGCGCCAAGCTTTACTGCATCCTAGATGCATCTGTTCTAATTAACCTGAGGATGCGCGCTTTCACCCTTACCCGCCCCGACGACTGGCATCTGCACCTGCGCGACGGCGCCTTGCTCAGGCAAGTAGCTCCTTTCAGCGCCGCGCAGTTCAAGCGGGCGCTGGTCATGCCCAATTTGCGCCCCCCCCTTACCCGGGTCGAGCAGGCGCTGGCCTATCGCGCGCGGATTCTCACCGCCGTTCCTAAAGCCAGCGGCTTTGAACCTTATCTTAGCCTGTATCTCACCGCTGCCACCCCGGTTAAAGAAGTCGCTTACGCCAGCCGATTCCCTGAGATATTGGGGTTTAAGCTCTATCCGGCCGGAGCGACCACGCACGCGGAAGCCGGCATAGAGCGCTTGGAAAGCGTCTATCCGCTTCTTGAAGCCATGGAGCGCCACGATTTGGTCCTGCAGATTCACGGCGAAGTCACCGACCCTGAGGTCGATATCTTCGACCGGGAAAAGATCTTCATCGAGCGCGAACTCATTCCCATCATCAAGCGTTTTCCCAACTTACGCATCGTCCTCGAACACCTTACCACCCAAGAGGGGGTGGAGTTTGTGCTCAGCGCTCCGGCCACCCTGGCCGCGACGATCACCGCGCATCATCTGCTCTACAACCGCAACGCCCTCTTCGCCGGCGGCCTCCGCCCGCACCACTATTGCCTGCCGGTGCCAAAACGCGAACCTCACCGCCAAGCCCTGCTGCGCGCTGCAACCTCCGGCAACCCCAAGTTTTTCCTAGGCACCGACAGCGCCCCCCACCTGCGCCGGGACAAAGAGGCGGCGTGCGCCTGTGCCGGGTGCTTTACCGCCCCCATCGCTTTGGAGCTGTACGCCGAAGCCTTCTCCCAAGCCGGGGCCTTAGACAAACTGGAGGCCTTTGCCAGTTTCCACGGAGCAGATTTTTACCGCCTGCCCCGCAACCGGGAGACCGTCACTTTAGCTCCCGCTTCTTGGAGCGTACCCGAAGTGTATACCGGGGAAGGCGGTGAGATCGTGCCCCTGCGCGCCGGCGAAACCCTAGGCTGGCGCCTCATCCCCAATCCCTATTCGGATTCCTCCAGCTCCTTTTCGAATTCTTCGAACTCTTCCTCGCGGAGCGGCGGCTCGCCGTCGTAGACTAAGTATTCGCGGCGCTGGAAATAGGCATTGCGGATGAACGAGTAGCGGTCTAACGCCGCCTCGTCCAAGACTTCGGTGGCTTTTAGGTTGTCGGCGCGCAAATCGACGGTCTTTAGCCCATACAAACCCACCCGTGCCGGCAACACGGTGTAAGAAATCGGATTTAGAAAACCGTCGGCGACGTTGCCCACCGCATCGCGCGGCGTCATCGGCCCGAGGAAAGGCAAAACCAAATAAGGCCCGTTCGGAACCCCCCATACCGCCAGAGTTTGACCGAAGTCCTCCTCGTGCCTTTCTAAGCCCAAGCGAGAGGCCACGTCGATCAATCCCCCTGCCCCCACGGTCGTATTTACCACCAGGCGTGCCGCGTCCTGTCCGCCATGGGCGAATTTGAACTGCAACAGGTCGTTGACGGTCACAGCGATATCGCCCAGGTTGTTGAAGAAATTGCTGACCCCGTCATCGACGAAATCCGGGGTCACCCACCGATAACCTTGGGCGATGGGTTTCATCACGTAGTCGTCCAACGTGTCGTTGAACTTCTGCATGCTGCGGTTGAACGGTTCGATCGGATCGCGGGGGTCTCCGTGGCTGGCGCAGCCTACGATCCCGGCCCAAATCCAGGCCGCTACGCTCAGGCTGAGCCAAGTTGCAATTGAGGTTTTATTGTTCATATTGTTATCGCTGCCCAAATCTACCGATTGCGCTCTAAAACATAGCATATTCGCGAAAGCGCTTAAAATCCTGACGCAAATTTAAGCTACACTGAAGCTTTTTCAAAGCCATCCCCGATGACACAAACCTCACCTGCAAAGCTTCGCATGGCCACCCGCTTTCGCGGGTATTTGCCCGTGGTCGTCGACGTCGAAACCGCGGGCTTTAACCCCCAAAAGCACGCGCTGCTCGAGATCGCCGCCGTCATTTTAAAAATGGATGAAAGGGGCTTTTTAGCGATCGCTGAAGTCCACAGCGCGCACGTCAAACCTTTCCCGGGGGCGGAGCTTGATCAAGCCGCGCTCGAGTTCAACGGCATCAACCCCCACCACCCTTTGCGGATCGCGCTGGAAGAAAAAGACGCCTTGCTCAAGATCTTTCAGCCGGTGCGCGCGGCGATCAAGCAAAACGGCTGCACCCGCGCCATCCTGGTGGGGCACAATCCAGCCTTCGATTTAAGCTTTGTCAACGCCGCGGCTGAACGCTGTGGGATCAAGCGCAATCCGTTCCACCCCTTTAGCACTTTCGACACCGCTACTTTGAGCGGCTTGGTTTTCGGCCAGACAGTGCTCGCCAAAGCCGCCCAAGCCGCTGGGATCGCATGGGATGCAAAGGAAGCCCACAGCGCCCGCTACGATGCGCAAAAGACCGCCGAGCTCTTCTGCGCCATCGTCAACCGTTGGGAGAGCCTAGTCCGCGCCGCGCCGGCTTGATCCGGGCTCTAAGCGACCTACTTAGGCCAAAAGCTTCTGCAATTCCCCGCGGCGATACAGCTCGACCAGAATGTCGCAGCCGCCCACGAGCTGGCCTTTCACGTACAACTGCGGATAGGTGGGCCAGTTGGAATAGGACTTTAAAGCCTCGCGCAATTCCGGATCTTCCAGGACGTTGACGTAAGCGTATTCTACGCCTAGGGCGTTCAAGATCTCCACCGCCCGGCCGGAAAAACCGCACTGCGGAAAGTCCGGGGTGCCTTTCATGTACAAAATGACAGGATTCTCTTTAAGCTGCCGTTCAATGCGTTCGATTACGTTCATGGCTGCTATCCACTGGGTTTAAAAACTTGAGTTATTTTATCAGAAATCCGCCTCCCGCGAGGAGAGAGCGCGTGCATTTCCAGCCTTCGCCCTTCGCCTTCGAGCTGCAAACGGATCGCCAAATCGGGAGGCGGCAAAAACCCTTCACCCTGCTCTGGCCATTCGATAAAACCTACGGTGTCGGCCCCAAAATACTCCCTAAACCCCATCCATTCCAGTTCTTCGGGGTCGGCGAGGCGGTAGAGATCAAAGTGAACCACCGGGAAACGGCAGACGGCGTAAGTTTCTACCAAGGTAAAGGTGGGGCTTTTGACCTTGCCCGTAAACCCGAGCGCCCTTAAAAAAGCGCGCACTAAGGTCGTCTTGCCGGCCCCCAAAGGGCCCTGAAGGTAAATCACCGTCCCCGGCTCCGCCGCCTGCGCCAGCGCCTTGGCAAACGCCGCGGTCGTCTCAGGATCGGGCAGATAAAAGCTCAACGGTTGACCAGCCGCTTCAGCCACGGCAGAAGATCGCTCGCGAGCATGCCCCGCTCGCCTTCGGCGGCGGCCGCATCGGCGGCGGCGGCGTGCAAGGCGACGCCCATCCGCGCTGCCTCCAATGGGCTCAAGCCCTGCGCGATGAGGCCGGCGATCGTCCCGGTTAGCACGTCCCCCATCCCGCCAGAAGCCATGCCGGGATTGCCCAAGGCACACACCCAAGGAGTCTGGCCGGTCGCCCCGACCAGAGTGCCGGCGCCCTTAAGCACCACCACCCCGCCGTAGCGCCCGAGCAAACCGGCTAAGGCCGCAAAGCGATCGCGTTGCACCTCGGCCGAAGTCACCCCCAACAGCCTGGCGGCCTCCCCGGGATGCGGCGTCAGGACCCAAGCCTCGCGCTTTTGCGGCGATTGGGCCAGTAGGTTTAAAGCGTCGGCGTCCACCACGAGCGGCAGGGAGCTTGCCAGAACCGTCCCAAGCAAAGCCTTGGCCCAGGAGGTTAAGCCCAACCCCGGCCCGATCGCCACCACCGTGGCCCGCCCGAGCAACCCTTCAAGTTCTCCAGGGCTTTCTACCCCGTGCGCCATGATCTCCGGCCGTCCCAGATGGATCAACGCCGCGTGGGCTTTGCGCGTGGCCACGCTCACCAGCCCTGCCCCCACCCGCAACGCGGCCTCGGCCGCCATGTGCGCCGCGCCGGTGAAACCGGCCTCCCCGCCGATCACCAGCACGTGGCCGAAATGGCCCTTGTGCGCGGTGCGCCGGCGCGCCGCGAGCAGGTTGCGATACCCTAAAAGCCACGCAGCGGGCCTGCCTCCGGCCGGGAGGGCTTCCGCCACTTCCAAATCGGCGTACCAGACCTTGCCGGCGCACGCCGGCCCCTCGCCGGTGAACAGCCCCTGTTTCAAACCGATGAACGTGACGGTGGCTAAAGCTTCCACCGCACAGCCCAAAATGGCGCCGGTGTCGGCATGGAGGCCTGAGGGGATATCGATCGCCAGCACCCCGCCGGAAAACTCAGCGATTTTGGCGATGGCTTGCGCGTACCGTCCTTCGACCGGGCGGTCTAGACCCGTGCCGAGCAGGGCGTCGACCACCACGTCAAAGCCTTCGAGCTTGGCCGGCAGAGCTTCGCTCACCTCTCCGCCCGCTGCCCGGTACGCCTGATAGGCCAAGGCCGCATCTCCAGATAAACGCTCCGGCGGGCTCAAAGCAAAAACCTTGACGGCAAGCCCGGAATCGAGCGCGCAGCGCGCCAGAATGTAGCCGTCGCCGCCGTTGTTGCCGCCGCCGCACAGCACCGCTATGCTTTTGGCCTGCGGCCAATGTTTTTGCAACACCGCAAAGGCGGCGCTGCCGGCCCGCTGCATGAGCACGCTCCCCGGCACGTTAAGGTGCTCGATAGCGTAGCGGTCCATGGCGCGCACCTGCGCGGCACGATAGAGGGCTTCAGGCAAGTTATCGGTCAACATGAACGCTCCTTGGACAGCGCTAAAACAGCAAATTCAAACCTGGGGCAAAGCGCTTTCGTTTGACGCCATCGGCATAGCCAGCATCGATCTTAACGCAGCCAGCGCGCGATTCAAGCGCTTTTTGGCAGCAGGCTGGCACGGCCAGATGGATTATTTGGCCAAACACGGGGAAAAGCGCTTTCGTCCTGAGCTTCTCGTCCCCGGCACCGTATCCGTAATCTGCGCGCGCCTCAACTACCTTCCCGAACCGCTTCAAGCCATGCGCCAGGCGCTAGGCGACCCAAACCGCGCCTACCTCTCCCGCTACGCCCTAGGGCGCGATTATCACAAGCTGATCAAAAGGCGGCTTTTGGTCTTGGCGCGCAAGCTCGAGGAGAGGATCGGGCCGTTCGGCTATCGGGTGTTTTGCGACAGCGCCCCGGTCCTCGAAAAACCTCTGGCGCAGCAGGCAGGGCTTGGATTCTACGGCAAACACACCAACCTGATCGCGTTCCAGCAAGGCTCCTTCTTTTTCCTCGGCGAAATCTACACCGACCTGCCCTTGCCGCCCGATCCTCCCCTGCCCAAAAGCTATTGCGGAAGCTGCCGGGCGTGCCTTGAGGTCTGCCCCACCCAAGCCATCGTCGCCCCATACCAGCTCGACGCCCGGCGCTGCATTTCCTACCTCACGATCGAGCTTCACGGGCCGATTCCCGAAGAGCTTCGCCCCAAAATCGGCAACCGCGTGTTCGGCTGCGACGACTGCCAGCTCGTCTGCCCTTGGAACCGCAAAGCGCAGCTTACCAAAGAGCCCGATTTCCTGCCGCGCCACGGCCTGGAAAAGGCGTCTTTGGTGGAGCTTTTCGCCTGGAGCGAGGCCGAATTTCTCGCCAAGACCGAAGGCTCGGCGATCCGCCGCCTGGGATACGAGCGCTGGCTCAGGAACCTGGCCGTGGGGCTTGGCAACGCCCCCCCTTCCCTTAAGGTTCTCAGCGCCCTCAAAGCGCGCCTGAATCACCCTTCGGCGCTCGTGCGCGAGCATGTAAGCTGGGCGCTCGCAAAGCATACCGCTCAGCTTAAAACCTCCGCCACCGCGACTTGAATTTGAGGGTCCAAAACCGCCTTGATCCCCTCGCCCGGTTTAGCCACAAGCTTTTGCCCATACCCTTGAGGCTGCGGCTGGCGATAGGCTTCGATCTGGTTCTGGGTGAGATCTACCAACCACACCTCGGGGATGGCATAACGGGCGTACAAGGGAAGCTTGACCGTGCGGTCATAGGTTAAGGAAGTATCGGCCACTTCGATCAAAAGCAGCACGTCTTGCGGTCTTGGGTGCGCCTGCGCGTAGTTTCGGTCTTTGACCACCGCAATATCCGGCTGCGGCTGGGATTCCTCAGAAAGGCAAATGGGATCTTGCACGCGCACCAAAGACCGGCTGCCTTTGACCAAGATACGTACCAGGCGGCTTACACACTCTGCATGTCGGGCTCCCACCGGCGCCATCTCAAAGATCTCCCCTTCAATCAGCTCCAGGCGGTCGTCTTCGGCAAAAACCCCAGCCTCGACCATGCGCTGAAACTCCGCCGTGGTAATCCGATGGCGCCTAGGATAAACGCTTGCGGCCATAACTACCCCTAGAGTGCGGTTTCAATTTATCGCCAAGGCCACATCGCCGCAAGCGTTCCGTCGCGGCGCTTAGCGTGCCAGAGCGCCATCCCCAAATGGACGCTCAAGTAACCCAGAACGCCCCAAGCCAAGGCTTGATGCCAAACCTTTAAAAACTCTAAGCGCGCCGGCAGCTCTCCGTTTGGGGAGAGCAGCAAAAACATCGTCAGGCCAATTAAGCCTTGCACGCTCACCAACAACAACCCTAAACCTTGCACCAAGCCGGCCAGACCCGTGCGCACTCCCCCCGCCCGCGGCTCAAAGCGAAAAAGCGCACGCACGTCCAAAACCACCTCTCGCCAGGCTTTTTTATCCCTAGGCCAAAGGCGCGCCAAACCGCCGTCGTGCCCTTGCGCGAGCCAGCCCCAGTGGAACAGAACCCCCCCCAAGAGCATGAGCCCAAGCAACTCGTGCCCTAAGGCCAGCCACGGACGGAGATTTCCTTTAAACGCGGTAAGGCCCAAACCGAGGCCAAGCTCCAGGCTGACCAAAACCGCCAACCCCAAGTGCAGCCACCTTAAGGTAGCCGACCAAACTTGAGGGTTTTTGCTATAGTTGACTTGAGGCAACTTTGCCTTCTCCCCGCCGGTTGCCGCTCTCTTGCCTTGTCCCCGCAAGGATTAAAAAAAATCCCAGCGGAGGCAAAGCTTATGAAGACCTTTCCCCTTCCCAGCCTGGACCTTGCGGAAATCCAACAGCGCATGGCGTTTTTGGAGTTGACCGAAGCCGATGCGGCGCTCTTGCGCCAACACCGTAAGGCGCTTACCCGCGCTGCTGGCCAAATCCTCGACGATTTTTACGCCCATCTTCTGAAATTTCCCGAACTCCAATCGTTACTCGCCAAATCGGAAACGCTCGGGCACCTTAAAAAAGTCCAGCGCCGCTACTGGCAAACGCTGGTCTCTGGACGCTACGACGCCCAATACGTCGCCGACCGCCTGAAAATAGGCGCCGCTCACCAGAAAGCCGGCCTTAAGCTCCAATGGTACACCGGCGCCTACGCCTGGTTCCTAAGCCGGCTCGCTGAAATCGTAGCCCAGAAAGAGGGCTTTGCCCCAGAACGGCAAGCTGCGCTGCTTGGCGCGCTGATCAAACTGGTCTTCTTCGACCTGAGCCTGGCCGTTGAGACTTACGTGGCTGCCGACCAAGCGGCCCTCGAGGCGATAAAAACCCACCTCCAGCGCGTCTTAAACACCGTCCCCGATACCCTTTTGACCTTGGACGCCCAAGGGACCATCCAAGCCTGCAATCCCGCCGCCGAACGCCTCTTCGGCCAGCCGCAAGGGCAGCTTCTAGGCCAGAAGCTTAACGCCTTGCTGGCCGACGAATTCGACCGGCCCTTGGCGATCCATTCCGTGTTGACCCATTTGTGGCGCCCAGGCAGCGCCCCTTTGGCAGCCCTTGCGCTCACAAACCAAGGGCAAGTGCCCGTCGAGATCACCGTCGCGCCCCTTCCCGGCGAGGACCTGCCTTGCTATCTCGCCGTCGTGCGCGACGTCCGCCGGCAAAAGCAGGCCGAACAAGAGCTCTTGCGCTTGGCCCAATTCGACCCTTTGACCGCGCTGCCTAACCGCAGCTTGTTTTTGGACCGGCTGGCGCAGGAGGTGGCCCGTGCCTGCCGCCACCGCAGCCTGCTGGCGGTGCTGTTTTTAGACCTCGACGACTTCAAACACATCAACGACAGCTTTGGCCACTTGAGCGGCGACCTGGTGCTCAAGCAAGTCGCACAGCGCCTCAAAAAGGCCTTGCGCAAAACCGATACCGTCGCGCGCTTCGGCGGCGACGAATTCGTCTTGTGCTTACCGGACCTTAAAAGTCCAGAAGAGCCTCTGCCGATCGCGACCAAGCTCCTTGAGACCTTCGCCGCGCCTTTTCGCCTGGAAACCCAAGAGGTATTCGTTAAAGCCTCGGTCGGCATCGCCCTTTATCCCCACCACGGCAGCGACCCCCACACCTTGCTCAAACACGCCGACGCCGCCATGTATGAAGCCAAGCGCCAGCGCCTCGGACCCTATTGCTACAACGCCGCCCTGGAACACGCCGCCATCCACAAGCTTACCTTGGAAGGGGAGCTGCACCGAGCCCTAGAGCGGGAGGAATTTTACCTGGTCTACCAACCGCAGGTGGATCTTCGGGGCCGGATCGCGGGCGTGGAGGCGCTGTTGCGCTGGCGCAATCCTAGCTTGGGGGAGGTTCCGCCGGCGCGCTTCATCCCTTGTCTGGAACACTCCGGCCTCATCTTCCCGGTGGGGGAATGGGTCTTTCAGACCGCTTGCGCGCAACTTAAGCAATGGCAGGAAAGTTTGGGGGTGGAACTTACCCTCGCGGTCAACGTCTCGGCGCGCCAAATCGCCCAGCCCGATTTTCCCGAAATCGTCTACCGGGAACTCGTGCGCTTTGGGATCGACCCCGCGCGCCTGGAGCTTGAGGTTACCGAGAACACGCTCTTGGAGCCAAGCGAACTCGTTGTAGGCAACCTGGAGACCTTGCGCGCCATGGGTGTGCTCCTCGCGATTGACGATTTCGGCACCGGTTACTCCTCGCTCGGGTGCCTGAAACGCTTTCCCTTCCGTACTTTAAAGATCGACAAAAGCTTTATTCAGCATCTGGAAACCGAAAAAGACTTAGCGCTCGCTTCCCACCTCGTGGGGATCGGCAAAAGCCTTGGACTTTGCGTCGTCGCCGAAGGGGTGGAAACCAAACCTCAGCTCGATCTCGTCCTAAAGCTTGGCTGCGATCGGGTGCAAGGGTATTTTTTCTCCCCGCCGCTGGAACCGCAAAAACTTTCGCCCAAACTCAAGGCGATCCCCTGCCCGCCGAACTAATCCGACCCCGCCTGATGCCCCAAGCCGTTCAAAACCTCTTCCGCCTGCACCACCTGCAAGGCCAGCTCGTAGACCTTGCGCCGCTCGCTCCTGGCCTTCTGGCGCAAAAGCTCAAATGCTTGGTGATGCGGCATCTTGCGGCGTTCCATCAGGACGCCGATGGCCTGGTTGATCACCCGGTTGCTTGCCAGCGCCTCCTCGAGCTCGGCCTTTTTGGCTTTATACGCGCTAAGCCTGTGCGCCAGCGCGGCGGCCTTCAGCGCCGGAACCAGCTGCGCGACGGTGAGCGGCTTGACCAGATACCCCAACCCCCCGGCCTCCAGCGCCTGGCTCACCGCCACCTGATCGTCGTAGGCCGACAGGAACAGAACCGGGACGCCATGCTCGCGGTCCAAAATTTTAGCCAGTTCAGGCCCGGAAAGGTCGGGCAGGCGCACGTCCACCAGCGCGAGCTCGGGTTTAACGCTTGCGACCAGCGCAAGCGCCTCGCGACCGCAAGCCGCCTGCGCCACCTCAAAGCCGTGCGCGGCAAGCCCTTGGGCCAAAGTTGCCCGCACCAGGGCGTCGTCCTCTACGACCAGGATCTTCATACCCTTCCTTTTGACTAATTTTTTTTATTATGCCGGAAACTTTTAGCGCTTGTCAGGATTGTCCGTGCTTTTGCTTTGAGCTTGGCACCGCTTTTGCCATCTCCCTTACCGGGCAGATCCTTAAAGTCAGCCCCACTCTGGCCGAAGAGTTAGGCTATCGCCAGGCCGAGCTTGAAGACAAAAGCCTAAAGGCGCTGCTTGGCCCTGAAGGCTTAACGGCGGCACGCGCCTTTTTGTCTTTTTCCGATAGGACCCAATTCGCCGTCCGCCTGCGGGCGCGAGGCGGCGAGCTTATTCCCGCTTTGCTGTTTGCCTGCCGGTTTAAGGACCACGTCAAGGTCTGGGTCAAGCTCGGCGAACGAGCCACAGAACGGCAAAAACGCGAGCTGTTAATCCGCGAAGTCCACCACCGGATCAAAAACAACCTGCAGGGCATCGCGGGTTTGCTCTACAACCAGGCGCTCGCCCATCCGCAGCTTAAAGAGCTTCTGGAAACCCCGATCCGCCAGATCAACGCCATCGCTCAGCTTTATAGCCTACGCAGCCAAGGACAAGACCGGGTGTTTTTGTGCCAGCTGTGCCAGATCATCGCCCAGGCCGGCTTAAGTCTGAGCCAAGTCGCGCTCACCTTAGACATCCCTTACCTGCAAGCCATCGAAGTGCAGGACCAAGAGGCAGTGAGCATCGCCTTGGTCTTAAACGAGCTTTTGGCCAACGCCATCAAACACGGCCAGGGGCCGATCACCCTTAGCCTGCGCAAACAGGCTGAGGAAGCGCAGGTCCGCATCCAGAACCCAAGCCCCAAGCCGCCGGCCTTCGATCTTGCCCAAGGCGTGGGCTTGGGCACCGGTTTGCAGCTGGTCAAGGCGCTGCTTCCCCAAGACGGCTCGGCTACCTTAACCTTCGCTTGGGAGGCCGGGGAAATGACCGCCGCTTTGAGCTTGCGCCCCCCCTTGGTGCGCTTTGTACGCCAAAGTGGGCTATAGTTAGTGGGATCGATTTCGCATAGCCTGGCTACCCCGCCCCTGTAGCCTCTGCCATCCGTTCTCGGCTGCCTTACCGTTGCTCAAACCCTACCCAAATAAGTCAGGTTTGATTCCTGCTTCAC